>NZ_JAHKSN010000031.1 GCF_018863415.1 Deinococcus aestuarii
GGGCCGCCACCACCGTCAAGGGCAGGCTGCGCGCCGACCTCGACCGGCGTTACCTTCAGGCACATGCCCAGGGCCGGGTGCGGGTGGTTGCCGGGCGCTCGGCGGACTTCTACGGTCCCGGCGTCCTGAACTCGACCCTGGGCGGGGCGGTATTCCCGGCGGCCCTGACGGGGGGCGAGGTCATGACGATGCTCGACACCAGCTTGCCGCACAGCTACACCTCTATCGGCGACGTGGCGCGGGGGCTGGCGACCCTGGGCGAGCGCCCGGAAGGAGACGGGCGCATCTGGCACCTGCCGACCGCGCCCGCCCGCTCCACGGACGAGGTGCTTGAGCTGGTCGCCCACACGGTGGGGCGTCCGCTGCGGATTCACAACCTGCGGCGGGCCGAGGCCTACGGGCCCTTCGACCAGACCTTTATGGACAGCTACGCGGAGATGCTCTACCAGCACCGCCTCCCGCAGAACATGGTCTCCGAGGCGTTCGAGCGTCAGTTCGGCGTCCACCCGACGCCGCTGGCGCAGGGGATCGCGCAGACCGTGGCGTGGTACCGGGACTTCCTGTCCAGGCAGGTCCAGTCTGCTTGAACGGGTTCACCTGCTTCCCGCTCACGAGGCGTCCGGTCATCATGCCCGGAGTGCCGAACCACCTCACGGCAACCAAGCCCGATTCAGTTAGGAGTAGAAAGGCTCCACTGAAGGGAGTTCAGGGGGACTTGTCTTGATGTCCCCCAGCCCATTGGAGGTTGGCGCCTGACCATGAGTCCACTTCCCCAAACGGCACGCGCTCACGTCGCCGGGTGAAGCGAAGTTCGCCCCGCGGTTCCTCGGTCCACCTTCCGCCCACCCCGTCTCAGGCAAGCCCCAGCAGAAGGGGTCAACGGCTCGTCCACGGAGGCCGACGTGCTGAACTCCGGAGCATCAGGTGCGGACATTCCCTACCACCTCACCACCTTCGTCGAAGGGATCGGCCTCTTTTGCGCGTCCATCGCGCCCACCCACTTTCCGGAACACACCCACCCTGAGATCTCCGTCGACGTGTGTTACGAGAACACCGCCTGCCTCTCGACCTGGCAGACGGCAGGAGGTCGGCAGCTCACCCGCCTGCTGGGGAATGGAAACGTCTCCATCATTGCGAGCGGCCAGCCCCACGGCAGCGAGTGGCTTCAGGACGCCGAGCATCTCATCTTCTACCTGACGCCGGCCTTCGTGGAGGGGGCCGCCCGTGACCTCCTGCGCCAGGGGTCCGTGGAGATCGTCGAAAATCGCAGCGCGGACGACCCCCTGATCCGGCAGCTCGCCGGGACCCTGCGTTCGGAACTGCGGCGGGAGCACCCGCCCGAGCGCCTCTACGTCGAGTCCCTCGTGAATGTGCTCGCCGTTCACCTGCTGAGAACCTACTCCGCCGAGAACAAGGCGCTCCAGGAGCCGAGGCACGGCCTGTCCAGGGGAAAGCTCGAACGGGTCGCCCATTACGTGCTCGACCACCTGCACGAGGACCTGAGCCTCGCCACCCTGGCGGGGGTGGCGGGTCTCAGCCCCTACCATTTCTCGCGCCAGTTCAAGCGCGCCACAGGGACAACTCCTCACCAGTACGTCGTGCTCCGGCGCGTCGAGCGGGCCAGAACCCTCCTCTCGACGACCAGACTCTCCCTGGTCACCATCGCGAACACGGTCGGGTTCACCCACCAGAGTCACCTCACCCACCACGTCCGGCGTCACTTCGGCGTTGCCCCCTCGGCCCTGCGGCAGTAGGCGTCCTCATACGTCGCCCTTCCTGACATCCCGACGGAAAGCACGATTTTGCTCAAAAACAGCACGTTCTTGAGCGACGTCGTTCTCCCAAGGTTTTACTATCTCGGATAGGCACCTGCTTCCGGCGAAGGGACGGAACAAGAACGGACAGCACCACAAGACTGCGTGGGACGATTCAACGCTTTGGAAGCACATCCATTGTCGACCCTCTCAAGCGAAATTGTCGTATGTCAGGCGGAGGGATGCACCTTGCGGGAGTCCGCGTCGTCTCCTCCGCCCGGGGCAGGAGGTCTGGAGGAATTGAACGTCGATCAGGTCCTCTCATCGGGACGAGACGGCAGCGAACGACACTTCGCCGAAACACGCCTCGTCTCCGACCTCAGGAGGTGACTGACCACCGTTTTTGCGAGCCCTCTGTCCTTTGGCAAGGACCGTCTGAAGTCCATGCCGCCGTCCAGTCCACGGTGGGTGGTCGAGCGTGGAGGAGAGTGTTGTGACGAAAGACCAGTACACGATGCAGGACCCCACCAAGCAATACCCCGGCCCCACGCCGGAGATGGCCCAGACGCAATCAGGCCCCGGGCTGGAGCAGCAGATGCCCATCAAGCCCGACGCCGGCGAGCAGACCTACCGTGGCAGTGGCCGCCTCACGGGCCGCAAGGCCATCGTCACCGGGGCCGACTCCGGCATCGGCCGCGCCGTCGCCATCGCCTTTGCCCGTGAGGGCGCCGACATCGTCATGTCCTACATGCCCGAAGAGGAACCCGACGCCCGCGAGGTCATCGGGCTCATCGAGCAGGCCGGGCGCAAGGCCATTCCCTTTCCCGGCGACGTCAAGAGCGAGGCCTATTGCCAGCAGCTCGTGGAGACGGCGGTGCGGGAACTCGGCGGGCTGGACATCCTCGCCAACATCGCGGGCAAGCAGCAGTTCGTCACCGACCTCGGCGAGCTGACGACCGAACAGTTTGACGAGACCTACAAGACGAACGTGTACGCGATGTTCTGGCTGTGCAAGGCCGCGCTGGCCCACATGCCGCCCGGTTCAACGATCATCAACACGTCGTCGCAGGAGGCGTACAAGCCCTCGCCGATTCTGGTGGACTACGCCTCGACGAAGTGGGCGATCAACGGTTTTAGTAAGGCGCTGGCCCAGCAGGTGGCGCAGAAGGGCATCCGGGTGAACGTGGTGGCGCCGGGGCCGGTGTGGACGCCGCTTCAGGTCGCGGGCGGGCAGCCGCCGGAAAAGCTCAAGGAGTTCGGCAGCCAGTCGCCGATGGGGCGGCCCGCGCAGCCCGCGGAGATGGCGCCGCTGTACGTGTTCCTGGCGAGCCCCGAGTCGAGCTATGTCAATGGCGAGACGCTGGCGGCTACGGGAGGCACCCCCACGCCCTGAGCCCACTTCAACCTGGCAACACCGACTTCACGGCGCCGTCAACCTGATCAGGAGGCAGCCTATGGACCGAGACGACCAGAACGCCCCCGCGCCCTCCCGTCGCCGCGTGCTCGGCAAGATCGGCACAGGTCTGGCCGCCGTGTTCGCCTCCCCGGTCCTCGCCAAGGGAGGCGGGGCAGGCGCCCTGGCCTTCCAGGGACAGACGCCGCCCCGCCAGTCGGTCAAGCAGAACCCGGTCACCCAGTTCCCGAGGCCGCCCTTTCCGGGGCAAACCCAGCCCTGGCCCGGCCTGGCGAGCCGGATGAGGCCCAGGCCCGATCACGGCGAGACGAGCTACCAGGGCACCGGACGGCTTCAGGGCCGCAAGGCGCTGATCACCGGCGGCGACTCGGGCATCGGCCGGGCGGCAGCCATCGCTTACGCCCGCGAAGGGGCCGATGTGGCGATCAACTATCTCCCCGCCGAGGAGAGTGACGCCCGCGAGGTGGTCGCCCTGATCCGTGCCGCCGGGCGTAAGGCGGTCGCCCTCCCCGGCGACATCCGCAGCGAGGCGTTCTGTCAGCAACTCGTCGCGCGGGCGGTCCGTGAACTGGGTGGCCTCGACATTCTGGTGAGCAACGCCGCCCGGCAGCACGCGCTGCCCTCCATCCGGGACCTGACGACCGAGCTGCTCGACTGGACCTTCAAGACCAACCTCTACGCGATGTTCTGGATCGTCAAGGCCGCGCTGCCCTCGATGGGGCCGGGGGCCAGCATCATCGTCACGTCGTCGGTCGAGGCGTACAGCCCGTCGGAGAACCTGCTCGACTACGCGCAGACCAAGTCGGCGCAGGTGGCCTTTGTCAAGTCGCTCGCCAAGCAACTGGCGAAGCAGGGCATCCGGGTGAACGGGGTGGCGCCGGGGCCGTACTGGACGCCCCTCCAGGTGACGGGCGGGCAACCACCGGAGATGATCCCGCAGTTCGGGGCCATGACCCCGCTCGGGCGCGCGGGGCAGCCCGTCGAGCTGGCAGGCATCTACGTGCTGCTGGCCTCGCAGGAGTCGAGCGACGCGACCGGCCAGGTCTACGGCGCCTCCGGCGGCAGCGGCAATCCCTGACGAGGGACCACCGCCGGGCGTGGGGACTGACCGCCTCAACGGATACCCCATTCCCCCGGCGGCGGTCCGCCCCCCTGATCCACCACGCCTTGCGGCGCATTCACCACGGAGGAGTTCCATGACCGACACGATGACCCAGGCCCTGCCCTACGTTGACGGCCGCGTGCCCGGCACCCCCGGTCCCGGTGAGGAGGTCGCCGCCTTCGGCACCCCTGTCGCCAAGGGCGAGTTGCGCCCCCTGCGCGTCACCCGCCGTCCCCTCGGTCCGAACGACGTGCAGGTCGACGTGCTCTACACCGGCATCTGTCACTCGGACATCCACTTCGTGGACAACGACTGGGGCAACACCGTCTACCCCTGCGTTCCCGGCCATGAGATCGTCGGGCGCGTGTCCGCGGTCGGCGACGACGTGACGGAGTTCCAGGTCGGCGAAACCGTGGCGGTCGGCCCCATCGTGAACAACTGCGGCCAGTGCGAGTCGTGCCGCGAGGGGCTGGAGCAGTACTGCGACGGCCCCCAGGGACGCACCGAGGTCTACAACGGCCCGACCAAGCCGGACGGCACCAACACTTACGGCGGCTACTCGGCGCGCCTCGTCGTCGGTTCGGACTACGTGTTCAAGATGCCCCAGGGCCTCGCTCCCGAGACCGTGCCGCCCCTGATGTGCGCGGGCGTCACGACCTACTCGCCCTTGAAGTTCTACGGGACCGGCCCCGGAAAGAAGGTCGGGATCGCTGGGCTGGGTGGGCTCGGGCACATCGCGGTGAAGCTCGCCGCAGCGATGGGGGCCGAGGTCACGGTCCTCAGCCGCAGCCCGGAAAAGGAGGCGGACGCCAAGACGTTTGGCGCCAAGGCCTTCGTGCTGCACACGGACCAGGAGGCGATGACGCCGCTCGCGGGCAAGTTCGACTTCGTGCTGATCACGATTCCCGAGCCGTTCGACATCAATCCCTTCGTGAAGCTGCTGAAGAGGGACGGCACCGCCTGCGTCGTCGGCGCGATTCAGCCGCTCGCCACGCCGACGGACACCACGGAGTTGACCAAGCAGCGCCGGGCGATCAGCGGCTCGATCCTCGGCGCTTTGGCCGAATCACGCGAGATGCTGGCCTTTTGCGCCGAGCACGGGATCGGCTCGGAGGTCGAGGTCATCAAGATCCGGGAGGTCAACGGCGCCTACCCGAAGGTGCTGGCGGGCAAGGTGCGTTACCGCTACGTGATCGACGTCGCAGGCTCGGCGATGTGAGCCAGGCGCTCAGCCTTCACCGAGCCAGCCCCACCGTCGCCGGGTCAGCCGGGATGACCCGAGCCCCTCGTTCCCGCAGGCCGCCCCTGGTCTCCTGTGTGGCAGAGCCCCCTTCTCTCAAGATGTTCCCCACCTGGAAGCGGCCGACCACTAGGGTGTCGCGGTCCTTCAGCTCTTGGCCGGTGGAGTCAACGCACTGAACTTCCGCCTTCTTCGCAACCTCCACAACGTTCCGGTGTTGCTGAACCCTTCTCACCCCAGGTGTTGAGGGTGCGCGACCCCGGCCCGCCACGTTGGGCCTCGTTACCAGGGCGCCTGACCGTCCCCAGCGAAGAAGTCGCCGGTCGGGCCCCCCTCACCTGCCAAGGCCGTCTTCAGGATCATCGCAGCGGCGTCCTCGACGCTTTTGGTTCCCCGGAACCCATTCAGGTCCGTCGCGGTGTATCCCGGGCTGACCGAGTTCACCCGGAAGCCCCGGGCGCGAAGCTCCTTGGCGAACAACACCGTGAGGTTGTTCAGCGCGGCCTTCGAGGACTGGTAGGGAAACACCTGCTTCCCGGCGAACTCATCCAGCGGGTAGCCGATCAACGCGAGTGATCCAAGGCCGGACGAGACGTTCACGATGGTGGGTCTGGCCGACCTCCAGAGCAGGGGCAGCAGGGCCTGGGTCAGCAGGAAGGGGCCGAAGAAGTTGGTCTCGTAGGCGGCCCGCACGTCCTCAATCCGGGTCTGGGAGGGGACCGCGCGCCCGCCGACGATGCCCGCGTTGTTGATCAGCAGGTCGAGCCGCCCACCGTCCTGCTCAAGGGTGCTCCAGACTCACGGCGTCGGTGAGATCGAGCGGCATGAGACGAACATCACGCCCATCACCTTGTAATTCGGTGAGCGCTGGCCCGCGCAAGCGGCGTCTCCAGTTACATCGGGGACGGAAGCAACCGCTGGCCCGCCGGGCATCGCCTCGACGCCGCACGCCTCTTCTGCCTGGCACTCGAACGGGCACCCGCCGGTGCGGTCTTACACGGGGTGGCGGACGAGAGCGTGCCGGTTCGCACGCTCGCCGAGGCTATCGGGCGGCACCTGGGCTTGCCGGTGGTTTCGGTTCCCGCCGAGGCAGCAGACAAACACTTCGGATGGCTGGTCCGCTTTCTCGCCGCCGACCTCCCGGTGTCGAGCGCGTGGACCCGTGAGGCGGTGGGGTGGCAGCCGACGCAGCCGGGGCTGATGGCGGATCTCGAACAGGGACACTACTCTCGCGCCCCTTCCTGAGCCTCGGCCAGGCACGTCTCCCCGCCCACCGCTGTGGGTCGACTGCGCAAGGGTATTGGAGCGTCAGGCTGATCATCCCTCCTGCCGCAATAACCCGACGGCGAGCTGTCGGAATGCTGCGACGGCCTTTTCGAAGACCACGTGCGGATCATCGGTGGCGGCAATCCAGAGGGCGGCGTTGAGCGCCGCGCCATTGAGGAGCCGGGCCGCCGCTTCCGCGTCCACGGGCCCGACCGTCCCTTCATCCAGGAGAGCTTGAACCATCTGCGTGGTTCGGCGGAGGCACGCCGTCTGATTGGGCCACCGTGAGGGGTCACCGAGCACCGCTGGCCCGTCCAGCAGCATGATGCGCTGAATCTCTGGCTCGAGCGCCATCTCGATATAGGCGATATGCTCCGCCAGGAAGCCACTCCAGGCGTCGACCGCCTGCTCATGCGCCGCGCGCATCCGGACCAGCATTTCAGCATCGATCTGGTCAATCACGGCTTGCAGCAGGCCCTTCTTATCACCGAAGTTGTGATAGAGCGCGCCCCGCGTCAGACCAGCTTCGGCGGTCAGCTCATCCATCGACGCCGCCGCGTAGCCCTTGGCCGCAAAGGCCTTGCGCGCGGCGTCCATCAGCTTCGCCCGGGTTTCTTCCACCCTCTCGGTACGTCGTCTTGCGATAGCCACCACCTCCCAGGGGCCCGTTCGCCGTGTCCGAGCATTGACATACGGTGCGTATGCGTTAGTCTACCAACACATACGGCGCGTATGTTGGTGGCTGTCCTCGATGGGGCGCCATTGTCGTCAAGCTGAAGCTCTGGAAGCTGCCCACGTCGCTTGCCGTTCTCGGTGCATCTGCGGTTTCCAGAGAACGGCTTTCTGTTTCGAGTTGCGGCTTTCCTGACGGAGCTCCGAGAAGGAGGAAAAAGATGACTCAGCGTGACGCGGTGTTCCCTGCTGGTCGGCAGGCCCTCTACCAACTCAACCGCTATTCGGCGGCCATCCGCTCAGGGGACTTGCTGTTCGTCTCGGGTCAGGTCGGCAGCCGTGAGGACGGCTCGCCCGAGCCGGTCTTCGAACAGCAGGTTCAATTGGCGTTCGACAATCTTGCGGCAGTGCTCGAGGCTGCCGGTTGCACCTTCGACGATGTTGTGGATGTGACCACGTTCCATACCGATCCAGCCACGCAATTTGAGACGGTTGCCGCCGTCCGCTTGCAGGCCATCGGTGAGCCGCCCTACCCGAACTGGACAGCGGTGGGCGTCAACTGGCTGGCAGGCTTTGATTTCGAAATCAAGGTCATCGCGCGCCTGCCTCAGTCCGTCTCCCCTTGAAGTGAACGCTGGCCGCCTCCCGCCGCAAAGTGTTGGGGCCAGCGTCATCCTGAGTGATCCACTCTCAACGCTTCACTTGCATTCAGCCCGACCTGGTGGATGGTCCATCGCCTCTAAAGCGGTGCGCGCCGTGGACCAACTGGGGTCGTCTGGGTAGAGCACGCTACGCAGGTAGGCCCAGGTCAGCCGTCCCACCGCCTCCACCCGCTCGGGGCTCTCATCGGTTGTCTCAACCGCGTCATACCCGGCAATTCCACCGAGCCCGTGTTTCCCCCAAAACGAGGTCAGGAGGCACTTGGGACCTGGACTCAGGAAGTACGGGTCGGCATACCAGTCCGCCCCCCGGGTCGTGAGATGGCGGCCAACGTCCTGGTCACCCGCGACGACGAGGGCAGGCGTCCTCATCCCGGCGAAGTTGGGGGTCCAGAAGACCGGATACCGTGCTGAGGCCCGTCTGCTGACTGACGCTTTGGATGGTGTGGGCCTCCGGCATGACCTGAGGCTAGACCCTGGAGTGCGCTCCAGGTCTAGCCCAGAGGTGCAGTTGAGGGACTGAAGAGGGCTGAGCACCACCGTGAACGGAGGAGGATGGCGTGCTCTTATCGGCACCCCGGACGGAACTTGCCAGACCTGGACTGAACCCATCAGGCCGGATCAGGAGACCAGGTCCTTTGCTCCCGTGCTTTCGTGGAGGTCGCGGTGGGCTGAGCTGTCACGGCGTCAGGTGACGCGCTCCCGGGCGTTGGTCCGGTCGGCTGGTGCTCGGCGACCGAAGACGCTGGAGGCGAGCAGCCCCAGGCCGACCACGCCCGCCAAGGCCGCGCCCCAAACGAAGCCGACAGCGGGTCGAGCGGGAGGCGAGGTCAGCACCAGCGGGCTGAGAAACTGGCCCAGGAAGACCGCGCTGCTCATGCCCGCCGTGATCCGCCCGCGCCAGGCGGCGGGAGTCACGTCGGCCAGCCAGGCATAGAGGTTGGGGAACACCAGCCCCGCGCCCAGGCCGCCGACCAGCAGGCCCGGCAACACGCCGCCCAGGCTGTCCGACCGTGAGACGATCAGCCAACCGCCCCCCAGTGACAGGAAGCCCAGCGCCGCTACCCGGCGCGCGTCGAAGCGGCCCGCCAGGCGCGCATACAGCAGCGAGGTCAGGGCCGCGACCAGGGTGAACCCACCCAGGATCAGGCCGGTGGTGCCGGGCGAGACGTGCAGGAACGCCAGCAGAAAGGGGCCCTGGGTGGGCATCAGGTAGAAGGTGAGCATGTACAGGAGGGCCAGGGCGTACACCGGCCCGACCCGGCCCCAGCGCGGCCTGACCTTTCGGGTCTCGTTAGCGGCGACCCCCGGCACGCCCGGGGGCAGGCGCCAGACCAGCGGCAGCAGCAGCAGGGCCAGCAGGTACAGGCCGAAGGGCACCCGCCAGCCGAAGCCGGCCAGCACGCCGCCAAGTGGCAGCAGCACGGCGCCGCCGAAGTTGGTGGCCGCCGCCTGACGACTCAGGAACTGGCCCCGCGCGGGGCCGCTGAACAGGTCGTTGATCAGCGCCCCGGTGGCCGTCATGGTGCCTGCCACCGCGAGCCCCAGCACGATCCGCCCCGCCAGCAGCGCCCCCAGCGAATTGAAAATCAAGCCGCTGGCCCCGCCCAGGGTGAAGAGCAGCAGCGCGACGATCAGTACCGGGCGGCGCCCGAACCGGTCGGCCAGTATCCCGGCGATGGGGGCCGTCAGCGCGATGACCAACCCGACGAGGGTGACGAGGAGTTTGACCAGGAGGTGGGCGTTCGGCACCCCGGCGAAGTGTGCCTCCAGGGCAGGCAGGGCGGGCGCGATAGCCGCCGCCGCCATCACGGTCAGCGCCGAGAGCAGCAGCAGCGTGAGCTGGATCAGGGGTTCTGAGTCGAGCGTGGTGGTCCGCAGGGTGTCGGCAGCCTGGGCCCTGGTATGGCCGTTCCACATCCCAGAACGACGCGAGTTCTTCAACAGGTCTGATCCTTGAAGGGGCATGGAGGTCCTCCGTTCGTCATCCATCCCCGTGCTGGCGGGTCGGATGGGGGTGAAGCCACTGGGCGACCAGTGGCTCCAAGAGGTGGACGGTCTCAGGCAGGAACAGCCAGAGCGGCTCCCGGACGACATGGAGGGGGAAACGAAGGTGGTTCGGCTTCCCGTCACCCCCAGTTCAACGGCCTACCGCGGTCCACTTGCCAGCACCGTGTGGCCCTGGCCAGATTTCTCCTCCGCCGCCTGCCCGCTGCGCCGGTCCGGCACCAGCCACATCAGCGCCACGAAGACGAGGCACAGCCCGGACACCCACACGCCCACCGGTCCGGCCACGGGAGCCACCACGGACACGACGTGGGCGACCAGCGAGGCGGCGATCCTGCCCCGACGGCCCAGGCCCTGCGGGGGGTTGGCGGGGTCGTGCCGGATGACGTGAATTAGCACGCTGAACGCCACGGCATTGAGCAGCGCGTCGGCGGCATAGACGGTCATGGGGACGGGGGCGAAGTGCGTCTCCCCCGCCCAGCCGGTCACGAAGGGCAACAGCGAGAGCCAGAACAGCAGATTCAGGTTGGCCCAGAACAAGCGGTTCGACGTCTGACGCACCGAGCGGAGCAGGTGGTGGTGGTTGGTCCAGGCGAGGCCGACGAACACGAAGCTCAGCACGTAGGCGAGGAAGGTGGGCCACACCCGCAGCAGGCTCGACCACGCCTGCCCCTGCGGATGGGGCAGCTCCAGCACCATGATGGTGATGATGATGGCGAACACGGCGTCGATGAAGGCTTCCAGGCGGGTGGTCATGGAAGAACCGCGCGCTGCACCGGTTCACCCCGACCGGTGACAAAAGCTGAGCAGACACCCTTGCGTGATCGTCGTGGCGGCATGGCTGGTCCTTCAGGACAGCGCGGCAGGATTCTTCTGCTCGCCCTGCGCGGCATTCGATACCGCCACCCACTCCTCCCAGACAGCCAGACGCCCCGCGTAGGTCGCCCGCACCTCAGGCAACGATTCGCTGCCCAGGATCAAGCGCAGGGGCGGGGTCTCGGCGTCCACGAGCTGGAGGACGGCCTGCGCGGTCGCCTGGGGATCACCGCGTTTTTCGTTCACGAGGCCTCCGAACAACTGCTGGCGAAGACCGGCGTAGGCGTCCAGGGCCGTCGCCTCCTTTCTCGAAGCGCCGAATTCGGTGGCGTAGGCGCCCGGCTCGATCAGCGTCACCTTGAGGCCGAACGGCTTCACTTCCGCCGCCAGGCTTTCGTGCAGGGATTCGGTGGCGGCCTTGGTCGCGCAGTACAGGCCGATCAGCGGCCTGGGGACGATGCCGAGGTTGCTGGAGACGCCGATGAGGTGTCCGCTGCCCTGACGGCGCAGCAGCGGCAGCGCGGCCCGGATGACCCGGTGCATGCCGTAGACGTTCGTGTCGAACAGCGCGTGCACGTCGGCGTCGCTCGCTTCTTCGACCATGCCGACCAGGGTGTAGCCCGCGTTGTTCAAGACGACATCCAGTCGGCCAAAGTGGGCGTGGGCCTGCCCGACCGCCTGCTCGGCCTGCCCGGCGTCGGTCACGTCGAGCGCCAGGGGCAGGACGGCGTCGCCGTAACGCTCGGTCAGGGCAGCAAGATCGGCGACCTTGCGGGCGGTGGCGGCCACCCGGTCGCCACGTTGCAGAGCGGCTTCGGCCCAGATGCGTCCGAGACCACGGGAGGCGCCGGTGATGAACCAGATTTTCTCAGCCATACAATTCTCCTTGACTTTGGGCTTGTGAGAGATGGAGCTGCCCAGCACACCTGACCCCCACAAGCAGTTCGTCTTCGCGGTCTTTTATTTCCGCAACGTTGTCGGACCACTGGAGCCCAGCGGTGTGGTCGCCCCTGAGTTCCTCCGCCCCTCGGCGCTTCACTTGCATTCGACCCGGCCCAGCGGATGGGGGCTGTTCTTCAACGCTTCAGTTGCATCTTCCCAGGCGGGGTCTCCCGGGTAGAGCGCGCTGCGCAGGTAGGCCCAGGTCAGCCGCCCCACCGCCTCCACACGCTCGGGGCTCTCGTCCGTCGTCTCCGCCGCGTCGTACCCGGCCACTCCACCCAGGCCGTGTTCTGCGCCAAACAGGGTCAACAGGCACTTGGGGCTGGGACTCAGGACGTAGGGGTCCGCATGCCAATCCGGCCCCCGAACCGTCAGGTGGGGGGAGGCGTCCCGGTCGCCCACCACGACGAGGGCTGGCGTCGTCATCTCCGAGAAGCTGGGGTTCAGGAAAAAGGGGTACCGTTCGGCTGCGAACGCGCTGAGGTCAGCCCCGCCTCCACCGGGTGGGGTCAGCAGCACCCCCGCCTTGATCCGGGCGTCGGCCAGGTCCACTTCCGTTCCGTCGTGGGGATCGGTCAGCCGCGCGCCCAGCAGCATCCCTGCGGTGTGTCCGCCCATCGAATGCCCGGCGACAGCGATCCGGCTGCGGTCCAGACGCCCCTGAAGCCCCGGCACAGACGCCTCGATGACGTCAAGCCCGTCGAGGATGCGCCTCATGTCCTCGGCCCTCGACCGCCAGAACAGGGGGGCCTCGGGGTCATTCGAATTGACGACGCCGCGCAGCGTCTTCGAACTCAGGTGGGTGGGCTGGATCACGACGAAGCCGTGAGACGCCCAGAAGTGGGCGAGCGGGCCGTAGCCGTTCAGGGAGGATAAATTGTTCGAGTTGCCGTGGCCGTGCGAGAGGAGAATGACGGGCAGGTTGCGGCCGGTCATGGGCGCGGACACCCGCAGTTGCAAGTCCACGGTGCGCCGCGGGGCGGGCAGCACCACCGGGGCGACCGAGACGACCGGAGTGGGGGCGCTGACGGGTATGGTTTCGGCTTGATGGGCGGGCTGGCTCATGGTCTGACCTTTCCTTCTTGAGGTCCGCCGCTGGTTTGGGTCAACCACCGGCAATGGAGGTGAACACACATGACGTGTGCTCCTGGACGTCGCTCCGGGCTCACGAAACTTGCCTTCTTGAACTGCTGTGTGCCCGATGCCGTCCGGCTGTGTTAGCCTGGAGGAAGCGGAACATCGTTCCAATAATATACGGAACGATGTTCCGTTTGTCAAGCGAAGGAGTAGAGAGATGGAGACCTTGACCGACAGTGGCGAGCGAGCACAGCAAGCCGCCCAGCCCAAACGGGCCGACGCCCGGCGGAACGAGCAGACGCTGCTCGACGCCGCCGCCGCCCTCTTCGTGACGTCTGGCGTCGACGTGCCGGTGCGCGAGATCGCGCTTAAAGCCGGGGTCGGGGTGGGGACGATCTACCGGCACTTCCCGACGCGGGCGGATCTGATCGTCGCCGTCTACCGGCATCAGGTCGAGGCCTGCGCCGAGGCCGGTCCGGCGCTGCTCGCCAGCAGCGTGAGTCCTTATGAGGCGTTGGGGCAATGGATCGACCTCTTCGTGGATTTCCTGACCACCAAGCACGGCCTGGCGGCCGTCATGCAGTCCGACAAGGCCGGCTTCGACACGTTGCACGCCTACTTCCTCGACCGCCTCGTGCCGGTGTGTGCCGGGCTGCTGGACGCTGCCGCAGAAGTAGGGGAGGTTCGCCCGGACCTGACGGCCTACGAACTGATGCGCGGCGTGGGCAATCTCTGCGTCGGCGCTGGCGACCCCCGCTACAACGCCCGTCGTCTGGTCGAACGGCTCATCGCCGGACTGCGCCGACCGTAGAGGTCGCTGACCCGTGCGGAACGTCGGTGGGGCGTTCTCTCGACGGGCGGAGGCCGGGTACCGTTCAACCCTGGCGGGACGTGTGCAGGACCAGAGCCGAGGCTGGCACCCCCTCCGCCACGGACCAAGACCCGTCCGTCGTCGCCCAGTGAATGGGTGGGCTGACGGCTGTCCACCGTGTTGAACGCGAGTCCGACCCTTTTGATCGATCGGACTCTGACCCGGAGTTTTGCCCCCCAGCGCTGTTCTGACCTTCGGCTTCTCCCGGTCTCCAGCCCTCAGGCCCGGGCGAACATCCAGGGCCGCAAGACCTGCACCAGGCGGGGGAGCACGACGAGGCTGACTAGGGGCACGGCGATCAGCGTGACGCACAGGGTCATGATTGGCAGCGGCACCCGGCCCAGCAGGGCGGGCGACAGCATCAGCAGCGCCAGCGTGATCACCGGGTAGCTGCCCAGCCACAACACCAGCCCCATCCGGTGCCGTGCCGTGCCCCTCAGCGTCGGCACCGTCACCCAGTCTCCCAACAGGCGCCCGAGCCGGGGCAGCAGGACGTAATGCACGCTGGGCACGACGATCAAGGTGGCCACCAGCGTCACCACGGCCAGGGGCAGGCGCCCGAACAGCAGCGGGCCGAGCAGCCACAGCACCAGGGTGATGGTCGGGTAGATGGCGAGCCACCGCAGAAAGGTCAACTTCGCCTGGGCGCGGTTCGGGGTGGTCTGGGCGGTGAGCGTTCGGGTCATGGTGTCTTCCTGTGACCCACTGTGCACCTCACTTTGTACGGTCACATCTGATCAGTTCTATTTATGGCTCGTCCATTGGAGTTGCGCCACCTCCGCTACTTCATGGCGGTCGCCGAGGAGCTGAATTTCACCCGCGCCGCCGAGCGGGTGTTCCTCACGCAGCCCGCCCTCAGCCAGCAGATCAAGGCGCTGGAGGACATCGTCGGCGTGACGCTGCTCGACCGGACCGGGCGGACGGTCCGGCTCACCGAGGCGGGGCAGGTCTTCCTGGGGGGCGCCCGGCGCACCCTGTGCGAGGCCGAGCGCAGCGTCCGTGAGGCCCGCCACGCCGACGCGACCCCCCGGCTGGCGCTGGGGTACATCGAGTACGCCTTTCAAGCCATCGTCAATCCCCTGATCCACACCCTGCTGGGGCAGCAGTCCACGCTGCGGATCGAGGCGCCGCGAGGTGCCCCATGACGACGTTCCCCGGGCGCTGGAGGACAGGCTGATCGACGTGGGGATCGGCATGTTGCCGATGGAGGCTCCGGGGATCAGCGTGCGGGACCTCGCTGAGGGCCGCTGGCAACTGATCCTGCCTGCGGCGCACCCGCTGGCCGCGCGAGGTTCCATTCACCTCACCGACCTGGCTGACGAGCCGCTGCTGATGTTCGCCAAGACAATGAATCCGGCCCTGTACGACTTCGTGCTGGGCCGCTTCCGACGCTCGGGCGTCGAGCCGAACGTGGTGTACGAGACGTCGCAGGTGGAGGCCGGGCAGAACATGGTGGCGCTGGGCGTGGGCCTCTGGGTGGTCACGACCTACGTGATCCAGGGCCGCTTCCTGGAGGGCCTGGTGGCGCGTGTTCTCGCCGACTTCGACGTGATCCGGCTGGGCCTGGCCTGGCGAACGGCGGACACCTCCCCGGGGGTGCGGGCCCTGCTGGATGCTGCGCGGTACTCCGGTGGGTCCTGATCTTGCAGGGCATGACGCCCCTGAGTTCGAGGCGTCGTTGAAGCGACGGGACCGTGCCTGGGGAGACGCAGGAGGCTGAAGTGGGGTAGGGCGCCGGGTGATGGGCCATGCCTGCGCAGTGGTGGGAGTCACTTGGCCGGGCGCGGCCCTCCGAGGGCGGAACGCTCCGGCAGGTGGACCTGACGTGAGGAGGCCGGGGAGACAGCGTGAATTTCTGTTTCTCAGGAGGGGTCCCGGAAGTAATGACCCTGGTCGAGATCCTCGATGAGCCCCGGATGGATCGGCTGCCAGCTCAGCAGCTCACGGGTCAGCGCGCTGGAGGCCGCGAGGTCAGCGTCGAGGAAGCGCCCCAGCCACCCGAAGTGCTCGCCCGCCTGTTCGGCAGGAATCGACACCACGGGCAGGTCGAGGTGACGCCCGATCACCTCGGCGATGGTGCGGACGGGCACGCCCTCGTCCGCAACCCCGTGCAGGACCGAACCGGCCAGCGCTCCCTCAAGTGCGAGGCGGAAGAGGCGTGCGGCGTCGAGCCGGTGCACCGCCGGCCAGCGGTTGTTCCCGTCGCCGATGTACCCGGAGACGCCCTGCTCGCGGGCAATGCCGATCAGAGTGGCGATGAAGCCGTGATCGCCCTCGCCGTGCACGGTCGGCGCGAGCCGCACGACGGACGAGCGCACGCCCTGGGAAGCGAGGGCCAGGGCTGCCTGAGCAGAGGCGATTCGAGGGTTCCGCGCCAGGTCGGGCACGTCCTGTTCGGTGGAGAGTTGCCCCGCCACGGACCCGACCAACCCGGAGGCAATCACCAGAGGCCGATCCGAGCTCCTCAGTGCCGCGCCGAAGGTCTCGATGGCGCGCAGATCGACCCGCGCCGCGTTCTCGTACTGCGAGAAGTCGTGGATGAAGGCGAGGTGGATCACCCCGTCGGACGCCTCCGCGCCCGCCCGCAGACGGTCAAGGTCGTCGAGCGAGCCGCGATGCACCTCTGCTCCAGCCGCAGCGAGGACTCCAGCCGAGGCATCGGAGCGAGCCAGCCCGACGACCTGGTGCCCCGCGCCGATCAGCTCGGGAATGACGGCAGAGCCGATGAAACCGGATGCGCCGGTGACAAAGATACGCATAGTTCAACCTCTAAGGAAGGGGCCGTCCTCTCTGCAACGCTTGCAGGAAGCCGAGGCCGATGTCAGTTGCTGACATCAAGAGCGTACACCAAATGTCAGTCACTGTCATCATGTAGAGTGCTGGCATGGGTCGGTGGGGTCCTGACGCACGGAGCCGACTTGAGCAGGCGGCCCTGGAGTTGTACATCGAACGTGGCTACGAGCGGACCACCGTGGCGCAGATCGCCGGGCGCGCGGGGCTCACGGAGCGGACGTTCTTCCGGTACTTCGCCGACAAGCGCGAGGTGTTGTTCGGGGGCGCGGCTGCCTTGCAGGACCTGATTGTGGACGCCATCGTGAGCGCCCCTGAGGCCTGCGCGCCCATCGAGGCGGTTGCTGTGGGGTTGGAGGCAGTCGGGACCGTCTTTCAGGAGAACGTCGAAAGGTCAAGGCGGCGACAGACCGTGATCCTCGCGAACGCAGAACTTCAGGCGCGCGAGCTGAGCAAGCTTGCCGCTCTCACCTCAGGAATGAAGGGCGCTCTGCGCCGGCGTGGAGTCAAGGACCCGACCGCGAGTTTGACGGCCGAGGCTGGGATGGTGGTCTTCCGGGTCGCGTTCGACCGCTGGATCAACGCGACCCACCCGCAGGACTGGTCGCGGCTCGTCCGCGAGTCGCTGGGCGGACTCAGGACCGTGATGGTGGGCGACGAGACACGAGTGGCGGCCCAGCCGTGAGGATGGACCTTCACACCCCCCGAACGGCCCGCGTTCTCCCCAGAACGTCCCCGCCCCTCCGACCAAGGAAGGGGAGGCCAGGAAAGCTCTCCCCAGCTCCGGCAAGTGAATCCAGGCAAGCCGGAGGAGAGGCAAGCCTCAAGCACGCTCAGGTCTGCTCCTGACCAGGCGAAGGGAGGTGCTGTCTTTGCAGGACGGCCTTCCGCTCTCCCCAGTCCGACTGATCCTCCTGGTTTCCCGCCTCCGGGACGCCGAGGTACGCCTCTCCCACCGGGCGGTACTTGTAACTCCAGTGGCTGATCTGCATCAGGATGGGCAGCAGGTCGATGCCCTTCTCCGTCAGGCTGTACACCACCTTCTGCCGGTGGCCGGGGTCCTCTGCCTTGGTGATGATCCCCTCCGCCAGCAGCAGCTGTAGGCGGTCCGCGAGGATGTTCGAGGAAATCCCTTCCTCGGACTGGAGCATCTCGCGGAAGTGCTGCTTCCCGGTGAACATCAGGTCACGGATGATCAGCAGCGTCCAGCGGTCACCGAAGATGTCGAGCCCCAGACTCACCGGACACCCCGACCTGAGCTTCTCACCTTTCGTCATGCCTACCTCTCTGCTTGCATTTTTGCATCAGTGCGACTAAGGTGCAACTGGTTGTGAAACAAGAGTAGTCAACGGCCTGGGTACGGTCCTGGCTGACGTCGTGACCCACAACCCTGGAGGGCTCCAAGATGCGGTACAACAGACTCGGCAGCACCGGACTTTTCGTTTCAGAACTGGCCTTCGGCACCATGACCTTCGGGGCCAGCGGACCCTTCGAGGTGATGGGTTCTGTCCAACAAGCGGAGGCTGACGCCCTCTTAGCCCGCGCCTTCGAGGCCGGAGTCAACCTGATTGACACGGCCGACACCTACTCGGGCGGCAACTCCGAGCGCATGACCGGGCAGGCGCTGAAGAACTTGGGCGTGCGGCGTGAGGACGTGATTGTTGCCACCAAGGTCTTCGGCGACATTGGCACGGGGCCGAACGCGCGCGGGTCCTCGCGCGCCCACATCCTCGACGCCGCCTCGGCAAGTCTGGAACGGCTGCAACTGGACCACATCGACCTGTATCAGCTCCACGGCTTCGACCCCGCCACACCCGTCGAGGAGACCCTAATTGCCCTGAACGACCTTGTGCGGCAGGGCTTGGTGCGCTACATCGGCGTGTCGAACTGGGCAGCGTGGCAAATCGCTGGGGCGTTGGGTCTCTCCAAGCAGCACGGGCTGACACGCTTTTCCTCCTTGCAGGCGTACTACACCCTGGCGGGCCGCGACCTGGAACGCGAGATCGTGCCGATGGCCCGGAGCGAGGGGGTGGGCGTCCTGGTCTGGAGTCCGCTGGCAGGCGGCCTGCTGAGCGGCAAGTTCAGCCGTGAGACCAGCACCGAAGGCACTCGGCGCGCCGCCATGGCCTTTCCACCTGTGGAGATGGAGCGGGCCTACAACGTCATCGACGTGCTCCGGAACTTGGCCGAACAGAAAGGCGCCACGGTCGCGCAGCTCGCCCTCGCCTGGCTGCTGCACCAACCCCACGTCACCAGCGTGCTGCTCGGCACCCGCAGGATGGAGCAACTGGAGGACAACTTGGGCGCCGTAGATGTGCGGCTGTCGGAAGACGAGTTGCGTCGTCTGGGAGAGATCAGTCAATTGCCCGCCGAGTACCCCGGCTGGATGCTGGAGCTGTGGAGTCAGGGGCGCCGCCAGCAGTTGACGGCAGTTGACGGCCGATGAACGGTTCCAGCTTCTCCGAATCATCCCGCTCTCGTTCCGGAAGGACGCCATGACCCTGACCGACTACCGCACGCTGGGTTGCTCGGGTCTGATCGTCAGTCCGCTGGCGCTCGGCACCATGACCTTCGGCACGGCGCGTTGGGGTTCGTCCGACGAGGTTTCGGAAACCGTCTTCAACGCCTACGTTGGGGCGGGCGGCAATTTCATCGACACTGCCGACGTGTACTCTGGCGGGCACAGCGAGGAACTGGTCGGCAAGTTCGTCGAGGACCACAGGTTGCGTGACCGTGTGGTGCTCGCCACCAAGTTCACCTTCAGCGGTGGGCGCGGCAATCCCAATGCCAGCGGGAACGGGCGCAAGAACATGTACCGGGCGCTGGAGGGGTCCCTGCGCCGATTGAAGACGGACTACGTGGACCTGTACTGGATGCACGCCTGGGACGGGGTAACCCCGCCCGAGGAGGTGGTGGGGTCTTTGAGCGACCTCGTGCGGGCGGGACGCATCCGCTACTACGGGTTCTCGAACGTGCCCGCGTGGTACACGGCGAGGGTCGTCACGCTGGCAGAGGCTCACGGTCTGCCGGGTCCCGTCGCCCTCCAACTCCAGTATTCGCTGATCGAACGCTCCGTCGAGGTCGAACACGTGCCCGCCGCCCGTGCCCTGGGTCTGGGCCTGACTCCCTGGAGTCCGCTGGCGGGCGGCTTCCTGTCGGGGAAGTACAGCCGCGAGACGGCCTCTGCCCGCAGCCAGGACCGCCTGAGCGGCACGAATCCCTTCGGGGACACCAAGTTCACGGAACATAACTGGGGGGTCCTGGACGCCCTGCGCGAGGTCGCCCGGGAGGTGGGTCACACGCCCGCCGAGGTGGCCCTGGCCTGGGTGAGGGCTCAGCCCGGCGTGACCGCGCCCATTCTGGGAGCGAGCCGGACCGAGCAGTTGCACGACAACCTGGCGGCGCTGGAACTGACCCTGACGCCACCGCAGCTCGCGGTGCTGGAGGAGCGCAGTGCCCCCGGCCCGAACCACGGCATGGCAGCGGTGCTGAAACGCGCCGTGTTCGGTGGTGCCTCCGTCGAGGGTTGGCGGTAGTTGACCAAAAGGTGGCCGACCTTCAGCCTGGCAGCGGCCCCAAGAATTCCCGGCAGCCGCTGGAACCCGGCTTGCGGCTGGCAGATCACGGTCTGGCCGTTCTCGACCCGGTGACCGAACACTTCCCCGTGGACGACGGGGCGAGCGGCGCTGGCGGGCCAGGCCCCGGAAGCGGCGGGCGTTCACTTCGGGTGGCTGGCGTCCTTCGGTCAACAATCCGACGTCGAACACCTTGACTCAGCAACGGCTCGGCTGGCGTCCCGTACAGCCAACACTTCTGGAGGACCTGGACCGGGAGTCGTACTTCACGGCCTGAGGGCCTAACTTTCCTTATGTAAGGGCCGCGCAAGACGGTGCGCCTACAGTCAGGGGATCGGGCATTTCCGGCCCACCTGACGAGGACACCATGCTGCCATTCGACATCTTGAGCATTCTCGCCGTCGCCTGCCTGCGAACGGGTATCGCCGTCTGTGTCGCGCTCCGCGCCTGGCAGGACCGCCCCGCGCGGCTGTATGTGGTGCTGGCAGCCCTGATGCTGTTCAACGACGCGCTGATCCTGCTGAGACTGGGGATGAGACCGGAAGACTCCTACGCCCTTGAAATCAGCTCAATGCTGTGGCTGTGCGGGATGGCGACCACCTCCTTCCTGCTCTACAGCAGCCTGTTCGTCCCGCAGTGGTGGGTGGGCAGGCGCCCCATCCGCCTGATCGCCGCGCCGTACCTGGTGTGCAGCGCGCTGCTGGCCCTGGACCTGCTGGTCGGGCGGGGATGGGCCGTGGCCCTGGTGCCCGACGCGAACGGCATGTACGACGCCGAACCCGTCACGCGGCTGGGGCAGGTGCTGGTGCTGGCCTTTGCGCTCCGGTGGTTCGTGGAGCTGGGGGTGCTGGGGACGGCGTTCTGGCGCCAGCGCGAGGACCGGGTCATCATCGGCGCGCTGATCCTGGCGGCCGTCGCCGGGTTCGCGGTCTGGCTGGCGCTGAGCGTGAGCGGGCAGTTCGCCCACCCCCTGATCGCGCTGCTGCCAAGCCTGCCGCAGCACCTGATCCTGGCGTACCTGGCCGTCCGCACCCGGCTGTTCGAGCCCACCCGGGTCGCCCTGGACCTCGCCCTGCACGCTATGAGCGAGGCCGTAGCCGTGCTCGACCGGCAGGGGAAGGTTGTGTACGCCAACCCCTCCGCCCAGCACCTGGGCTTGCTCACCGAACGTTCCTTCGCCGCGAACCTCTTGGCGGCGGGTCTTCCTCCACAAGACGTGGCCGGGCTGGTCGAGGGAACGGGCCGGTCCCGGCAGATGATCTTGCTGCGGCAGCGGCGCCTGCACGTCGGCCTGACGCCGGTGCAGGGCGGGCGTGGCCGGACGCGGGGCACCCTCTTTCTGGGCCGCGACGTGACGGAACTCGAACAGCGCAACGCCGAACTCTCCCACCTGGCCGGGCACGACGCCCTGACCGGGCTGCCCAACCGCCGCTCGCTGGGCGAGGCCCTGGAGCGCACGGTCCTGCGGGCGCGTCAGGGCCAGCCGGGCGTGCTGATGTTTATCGACCTCGACCAGTTCAAGCTCGTCAACGACACCCTCGGGCACGCGGCGGGCGACGAACTGCTCGTCGAGATCGCCGGGCTGCTGCGGGGAGAGCTGCGCGGGGACCACCTGATCGCCCGGCTGGGGGGCGACGAGTTCGCGGTGCTGCTAGAGGGCCGTGACCTCGACGGGGGCCAGGTGGTGGCTCAGCAACTCCTCGGGGCGATCTCCCGCTACGAGTTCACCCGCCAGGGGCGCTCCTTCCGGGTGGGGTTCAGCCTGGGGCTGACGGTGGTGGACGGCCAGCGGGGCGCCCAGGACCTCCTCGCGCAGGCGGACGTGGCGATGTACCACGCCAAGGCCCGGGGCGGGCGCCGAGTCGTCATTTTCGAACCCGAGCAGCACGATGTGCTCCAGGTCGAGGAGACCCGCAACTGGTCGGTGCGGTTGCAAGAGGCCCTGCGCGCGGACGGTTTGGAATTGCACTACCAACCAGTCGTGAACCTGGCTGACCGCCAGGTCGAGCATCACGAGGCGTTGCTGCGGTTGCGTGACGAGGACGGCGGCCTGGTCCTGCCCGGGCAGTTCCTCCCGGCCGCCGAACGCTACGGCCTGCTGCCCGACCTCGACCGCTGGGTGATCGCCCGGGGCATCCAGACGCTGGCGGAGCACCCGGGTCTGCGCCTGCACCTCAACCTCTCGGGCACGTCGCTGGGGGACGAGGAGCTGCCGACCTTCATCGAGGCCGAACTTACCCGGGCCGGAGTCGAGCCCACCCGGCTGGGCTTCGAGATCACCGAGACCGAGGCCATCCGCGACTTGGAGCGGGCCCGGGGGTGGGCCGAGCGGGTGGGCGCCCTGGGCTGTCCGCTCGCTCTCGACGACTTCGGGGTGGGCTTCACGTCCTTTGCGTACCTGCGGGCCCTGCCGGTGGACGCTGTCAAGATCGACGGGTCCTTCGTGCGGGATCTGGAGCACGATGAGGTGAGCCGCGAGATCGTCGGCGCGATCACCCGCCTCGCCCGCGCGATGGGCAAGCGGGTGGTCGCCGAGTGGGTGGAAAACGAAGGGGTGGCCGAGTGGGCCCGTCGTCTGGGGGTGCACCTGGGTCAGGGCTACGGCCTGGGTCGGCCCGGTCCCGGGCTGCCCTGCGCCCCAGACGAGGACGCCTCCACGCGGAAGAATTCAGAGGTTGCGCAGACCACCGGCGCGTGAGCCCAGAGCCGAAGCCTAGGCGAGTGGGGCAGCGTGGGAAGGTAGCAGCTACCCAGCGCGCCGGAAGGGAGGAAGGAGGGGGAAGGGAACGCACACCTCTCCCGTGTTGATCTCCTGAAGGTGGAACTTCCCTGCGCCAGCTCGATGACCTGGAGCCCAGGGCCGACGAAAGCCAAAGCAAAAGGCGACCCGGAAGCCGCCTTGATTCCACTCACTTCGCGTGGGAGACAACCCCACGTCAAGGCGATGCGCCGCCGTGGGCGCTCAGGCGCAGGCCTCTGCCTTCCCCTGCCATCTGCCCTTTGACCCTCGCTCAGGGCTGATTTGTGTCGTTCGCCAGAGGTTCGCGGTCCGGGACAAAGGAGCTGGAGAGCGTTCGGTGTATTCCCGGCAAGCGGCGGTGGGGACACCAGTCGGCGAGTTGTGCCGCAACTCGTCCATTGAGCGAGCAACTTGCTCAAAACGCGCTCTGCCCTTCACGGGGTACCGTCAGCGGTTCGCGGAGCCATACCGGTGGTGCTCGCGCTCGGCAGGCACCCCAGGCCGACCAGGCTGGTCCTCACAGCCTGGTCCAAAGGGGTGTGCGGTTCCTCTCCCAGGAACGCCACCAGCCGCGCATTGTCCAGCTCGATGGGTGAACGCCACAACGGCCGCACCGCCACGAGTTCCCGCATCGACTCGTTGAACAACCCGCCCACCTGAAGCACCGGCCACGGAAACGGCACCGACCTCATCGCCGGGTTCCCGACCACCCGCCCAATCGCCGCGACCATCTGCGTCCCGTCGGCGTCCCAGTGTCCCCGAAAGTGAAAGCGCGCGAACGTCTCCAGGTCGTCCTCCCGGTCCATCAATCGGGCAAAGGTCTCGCCCGCGTCGGGCAGGTACGTCCAGGCATGGCCGACCCCCTGCTTCCCAGGGGAACTGACGCGCTTCACGGGCTGCCCAGGCTTGACCAGCCCCTGCGAGAACCAACTGCCCCCCGTTTTCGGCCCGAAGAAGTCTCCGAAACGCACGATCAAGGTCCGCACGCCCTTCTGGGACGCGTCCTCCAACTTCTTCTCCAGGGCGATGCGGATGGTGCCCTTGTGGGTGGTGGCTCGCTGTGGGGAGTCCTCGCGCAGCACTGGGAAGGCGTCCGGGCCGTAGTTGTAGATCGTGCCCGGCAACAGGATGCAGGCGCCGCTGGCTCTGGCCGCCGCGATGGTGTGGTCGATCATCGGCAGCACGAGTCGGCTCCAGTTCGCGTACCGAGGTGGGTTGACGGCGTGCACGATGGCCTGCACGCCCTGGGCGGCCCGAACAATGGAGCCCTGGTCCATCGAGTCGCCGGTCACCCATTCCCAGCCGGTCGTGTCCCCGGCAGGCTGGCCGCTGCGGGAGAGGGCGCGGATGGTCCAGCCGTGGCGCTCCAGCGCGGCGGCGGTCTCGCTGCCGATGCCGCCGGTGGCGCCGAAAACGAGGGCAATGCGGGGGGTGGAGTCCGTCATGGTGTGCTCCCTGCGGCGGGCGTACCGCTGCCGGGTTGAAAGGCGTCCTGGGTCCGTCAGGTGGAAGCGTGCCTGCTCACGGCCGAGGAAGGGCCCATGCGTCGGAGGGCAGGCCGAGTTGCTGGAATACCTCGGCGCGGTTGTAATAGTCGGCCACCATCTGAATCCGGCCCCCCTTGAGGAAGAAGACCGAGGTCACGGGGACCAAGAACGACTTGCCGGTGGATGCCATAGTCCCCAGCCGACGGGTTGTGCCGGTGAAGACCCACTGCACCGCCACCCGATCGCCCGCCTGGAAAGCGTCGAGGATGACGGCGCGCGCATCGGGAATGGCGTCCACTGTCAGGGTCACCCAGCCCGCGACGTTCGCCTTGCCCTGAAACCTGGCCTCGAACGCGAAGTCCTGGTACACGCCGTCGTCGGTGAACAGCTTCGCCATGCCCCCTGCGTCGGCCTTGTTCCAGGCATCGGCCCACTGCTGCACGATGGGGGGCACTGGGCGCTGGGTCGGGAGTGGAGGTGTGGCGGTCGCCACGCCTTGAGCGGCCGTCACGCTCATGAGGGTCAGCAGGGCAAGGGCGAGGGTGGTCTTGAGCAGGCGGGTGGGAACGGTGGTGGTGTTCATGGGGCTCCTCGTCGTGGGGTCAGGGTGCCCCGGTCCTTCAACTGACGGGTGTAGGCCGCGAATCAATCAGCTGCTATGACGCGCCCGTGCTGTCAACGCTTGGGCCGGGTGTAAATCCTGAGCAGCACTGCGGCCGAGACCGCGACGATCAGACCCACGAAGGCGGGGTGGATGTCCTTGCTGAGGCTCTCTGCTCGCCCGGGGTTGAGCACCCATATCAGGAAGGGCACGGCGTACACGATGCCCAGGGCGCTGACCTACCCGCGCAGGTCGCGGCGGCGAGGGTCCCGGAAGGTGTTGATCAGCATGATGGCGGTGAGGATAAAGGCCAGGAAAGCGAACTGCCCCACCACCATGATGGGAATGGCCTAGGTCGAGACGATGACCGAGCGCGGTGCCCGGCGGGGCTGGTGTGCGGGGGAGCGGGTGACGATCTCGGTCGGGCGGGTGGACGCGGTGGTCTCGTTCTTGGGGCTCCTCGCGGGGTCAGGGTGCCCCGATCTCCAAACTTACGGATGTAAGTTTATTAGAATTAACTTAGCGGGTAAGTTAACCTGTGTATAGTGGCTACATGAGCCGCCCCACCAGACGCGCCCGCAATCCCAGAGGAGAGGGCGCCCGACTGCGCCAGGACATCGTCCAGGCCGCCACGGAACTTCTTGACGCCGGCGGAAGTGCCGAGTCCGTGTCGCTGCGTAGCGTGGCGAACCGCATCGGCATCTCGACCCCTTCGATCTATCCGCATTTTGCCAGCCGGGAGGCCATCCTCCACGCCGTCGTACAGGAGGCGTTCGCCGAACTCAGAAATCAGATCCGCGAGGCGCTCGAGCAGGCGGGCGCCGACCCGGGCGCGCGGCTGCGAGCGCTGTGCGCCACCTATCTGGAGTTCGCCGTGACCCGGCCACAGCGGTACCGCATCCTGTTCGGTGGGTTCTGGCACGCTGAAGACCTTCAGCCGGTACCGCTGGCGGCCGGGGAGGAAGTGGTGGGTCAAGACGTCTTCACCCTGCTCGTCGACGTGCTGCGTGAGTGTGTCGAGGCCGGACGGTCAGCGAGCGTGGACCCTGCCGGGGATGCGGCGGTTCTGTGGGCAGGATTACATGGGCTGGCTGGGCTGCGCACTGCGGCTCCCCAGTTTGCCTGGCCAGAAGATGCGCTTGACCGGGTGCTCACTCGTCTGGCCCTCCTCCGGTGGCCGGCCACGGAGGCGATGGACCTTCGCGGACCAGAACCCCCCCAGGACTGGGCTGCGTCGGGGAAATAGGGGCTGCTCGCTGCCCAGTGCAGGGGTCTGGATTCGTCCAAGACGGGTTGGCGCACCGTCGCGGGACGGCTCGCTCCTCGGAGTTGAGCGGGGTGGTGGGCCAGCCCGCGCAAGCCTTCGCCGTCGCGTCTGGCTGAACTCACTGGCCGGGTGGAGAGCACCGTACGCTAGGGAGGGTGCAGCCCTTGCGTTCAGGCGGTCTCGGATGGGTTCGGCAGGGGCACGGCCGCAGAGCGCTCGAACAGCCCACACAGGCCCCTGCGGTCCCCCTCCTCGTACGCGTACAGGGCGACGGGCCGAAGCGTCCCCGGCTTCAGGCCCGCTGCTCGGAGTTGTTCGATGGTCGCCATTCCCTCTGGGATCGCGTTGACGTACTTCGGGATCTTCGGGCGGTCAGCGGGGTTGGCCATTCGGAACAGGATCGGGCTTGCGGTCGAGGCGCGTGGTGACTTCTGTTGGGGTGGGCATGTTCTTGAGCAGGAGCGGGGGAGGGGAGGACCTAACGTCACGAGGCCTGCTTTCCCTGCGCTGATGAAACGACCCCCAGCCACAGCCAGCCGCGCGGGCTCGGGCATAGGTAGAGGGGGGAGGACGCGTCCTCCCCTGAGGTGTTCACCTTCAGTTGGTCAGGGTGCCTTCCCGCTGGGCGAGGACGCGCAGAGCGTGGGCGACGGCAGCGAGGAGGGTGCCGGTGGTCGCTCCACCGTCCAAGCCGAGGTAAGCAGCGGCGTGTAAGGCGTGATAGGCGACCTGCACGGGGTCGTCACGCTGCGTGGAGAGGTGAGCGTACCAGTGCTGTCCAGCGGCTGGAACGTCGGTGTTCGGGAACCCGGCCAGCACGGCCAGCGCCTGGGCGTGCCGCTCGGCCTGCTCAGCGAAGGCGAGGACCGTCTCCCGGGTCGGGCGGTCCCGACCGAGGACGGGAGCGAACTCCAGGGTGGCGACGATCTGGAGGGTGAGGGCGATGCAGGTCTCGAAAGTCTGCTGGTTGTGGAAGTCAAGCGCGGTGGGGGAGGGGAGGGTGGTCATGACGTACCTGCTTGAGCCTGGCGGAGGGGTGTGGTGGGTTGGTCCGTACTGTAGCGGGTGGGGGGGTTGGGGCGAGGGAAGAGGAGACTTTAATTAATACACCCAGAGGATTGGACAGGCTTACGGCTTGGTCCTCCACCTCTGCTTCCTTCCCCCCCTTCTCCCCCCGTCCCAACCCAAGCTCCTCACGCCTGTGCTTTCAAATGGACTTGTTCCATTGCTTCTCTCCAGAAGCCGACCTCCTGCATGCGGCACATCCACTCCCTCCGACGCAAGCCCGCTTGTCTGACGGCTGTCCAAGCCGACAGCCTAAGCCACCGCATCCCATGCTGTACGGTACCGACACCCCTCAATCCAACCGACCGGGTGAAGTCGGCGGGCCGCCCCGTCCTGGGTGGCGGGGCGTTCTCTCGCGGGTTCGACCAGCGTGATGACGCACGTGCTCAGGCTGGGGCAGTCTGAGCACATGAGTGGCGGTCTCGGGTTGTTGCCCTTCTGCCTGCTGGGCTGGGCCGGGGGGCGGGGGAGGCATTGGCTTCCCCGCCCCCTTTTATTAATTAGCTCAGCTCGCATCCCCCCCGCCCGCACCAGAATTCAGCCCACTCTCTCAACCCCAGGACCACCCAGGGCTCACTCAGCCCTGCTGTCCACACTCCCCCTCGCCGTGCTGTACCAGGGCACCCCCTGGCAGGCCATCGCCCTCGCCCGAGGCCCTCAGCATCCGACGGATGTCCCTCCACCCCAGGAGAACTGACAGCGCCTCCCGCACCTGCGCACCTCATGAGCTACCCACCCTCACCTCGTCGCCTCCTCATACGCCCTGATCTGCCCCCGGATCACGTCCAGGCTCCCCTCCCAGAAGTCGGGCGCGTGCAGGTCGATCCCAAAGCGGGCGGCAAGCGTCCGGGCGTCCGCGAGGCCGGTGCTCGACAGCAGATCGTCGTAGCGGGCCTGGAAGTCGGCCTCCCGCCCCTGTTCCTTCGCCCGCACGTACTGGGCATACAGGCCCAGGCCGAACAGCAACCCGAAGGTGTAAGGATAGTTGGAGAACATCCGCTTGTAGTAGTGCGGCTGAGCCGCCCACACGTAGGGGTGGAGGGTCGCCAGCGCGTCCCCGTAGGTCTCCCGCTGCGCCCAGGTCATCAGGTCGCACAGCTCCCCCGGCGTGAGTTCACGCTCGGCGCGCCCCTCGAACACGGCCCGCTCGAACAAGAAGCGAGCGTGAATGTCCACGACGACCAGCGCGTGACCATGTAACTGGGTTTCGAGGACGTACAGCCGCTCCTCCCCGGTCACCCGCTCCAGCGCGGCGTTCTGGATGGTCGTCTCGCAGAAGATGCTCGCCGTCTCCGCCAGGGTCATGGGCGTCTCGCGTTGCAGGGGGGTACGCGTGGATTTGAGCAGGTTGTGGTAACCGTGCCCGAGTTCGTGCGCGAGGACGGAGGCGCTTCGAAGGCTGGGGGAGTAATTGAGCAGGATGCGGCTGGCGTCGCCCGACCAGATCATGCAGGAGGCCCCGCCAACCTTGCCTGGGCGAGGTCCAGCGTCAACCCAACCCTCGCGGAGGGCGCGGGCCGCGAAGTCCCCCAGCCGGTCGGAGTACGCGCGGAATTGACGTTCCACGAACTGGATGCCCGCCTCATACGTCCATTCGGTCTCCGTGCGCCCGAGTGGCGCGGAGAGATCCCACCAATCCAGCCGCGTCTTGCCCAGCGCGCGGGCCTTGGCGACGAAGTAGCGCCGGAAGTCGGGAAAGGACCGTACCACCACCCCCTGCATCGCCTCCAGCGTCTCGCGGTCGATGCCGTGCGCGAGCAGGCTGGGGGCCACGCTGTCCGGGAACCCCCGGCGGGTGCTCAGGGTCCCCTCCTCCCCCTTCACCCCGTTCAGCGCGGCGGCCAGGACGACCTCGGCGTCCTTCCAGACTTTGAGTTCCGCGTCGAAGGCGCCTTTGCGCACCTCCTCCTCGGGGTCGGTGGCGAGGGCGCGCAGGGCGGTGATGGGCAACAGCTCGCCCCGGTACTCGCCCGTGAGCTGGCTCGTCACGTTGCCGTGGAGCTTGGCCCATCCCCCCGCCCCGCTGGGCTGCAGCCGGGCGGCGAGGTCTTCCTCCTGGGGGGTCATCTGGTGCCGGGCGTACTCCACACTCCGGCGGATCAGGTGCTCGTGCGCGCGGGCCGCGTCGGAGGCGGCGAGGAGCGCCTCCACGTCCTGCTCGCCCAGCCAGGCGGTCAGGCGCGAGCGCAGGGGACCCAGCGGCAGGCTCAGCGTGATGACCTCCCCCATCCGCTGCTGGGCCAGGGCGTTTCGGCTGTCCGTCCTCACGAAGGCCGAGGTGAACCCGCGCAGCCGGATAAGAAGGATCAGCACCTCGTTCAGCCCGCCAAGGGCCTGCGCCAAGCTCTCCTGCGTCGCCATCTGCCCGCCCTGACGCACGCCGAGCACGTCAAAGGCCGTTTCCAGCTCCCTCATCCGTTCGCGCAGCTCAGCGAGGTCGGCAGTGAGGTGAGGGTCGTCTAACCCCGCGTACAGGTCGTCGGTGCGCCAGCGCGGCAACTCGCTCGCCCCGAGTTCGACGGTGCTCATGGGGCAGTGTAGCTCCCGCTCTCAAAAAGGTCAGCTTCCCCTCCCGCTCACTGATGCATCCATGAGCAGGTCCGCAGGCCGCTCCTCCCAGGTTGAGGTCGACACAGCCGAGGCAGCGGGTCTCCTCCGAGTTCATCACAGTGCAGGCACAGGCAACCCACGCTTGGTGCACCCGCTCGTACCACTCCAGGTCAGCGAGATTCGCCGCCAGGGAGAACCCCTCGACGGGCCAGCGGCCCCCGCCGAAGACGAGGAGCCGCTCCCGACTGGCAACGACGGCGTCATCAAACTCGGCATCCGTTCTGCAAAGAGAGTGCGGGATAACTTGTGAGAGACTGGGGGGACGGGCGCATCGGCGAGGCACCAGGCAGCAGTACCTCCGTGGCTTGTGGGGCAGAGGGCAATCGACTCTTCGCTGCGCTCACGCTGGCAGAGCCAGGTGGCAGACCGGCGGGTGTCCCACGGTACGTCCGTGGGTGAGCGGGCGGCTCACTGGCCAGGAACGGGGGCTTCGGCAGGGGACCAGCGTCACACACGCGGGGCCCCCTCCGGACCCAGGGGGTGTGAATGTCGGGGCAGAGAACCCGCTGGCCGCGCGAATCGCGCCTGTTCTTCTGGCCGTGGCCCCGTTCCCGGCGGTTCACCGACCTGCTGGCCGGAGGTACACGAAAACGACCTCCCGATACGCGCTGCCGCCCCAACGGGAGCTCGCTTCCTCCCCGCACTCGCCCATGAGGACGAAGCGGCAGAACGAGAGCTGTTCGCCCGTGGGCAGCTGGGCGCCCGACGGTAGCGCGCACACCCGGTCACGCAAGACCCGGTCTGCCGCCTCCCGCGCGGTCTTGCGGCCCGAGCACACGCAGGCCACCGGGACCGGCAGGAACAGGTTGCCGAAGAACCCGCCCTCGAACAGGGAGAACGCCGCGCGCTCCTCGGGCGTTGTCCGGAAAAAAGCCGGAGCCGGTTGGCTCGCCCGCATGGAGATGGGCACCGACCTCCCGAAGAAGTTGGTCCGCGCCAACAGGCAGGCAGAGACCCAGCGTTCCTCGGAAGGCGTCATCCCGCGGTCCAGCCACTCCGGGGCCAAGCCCGCCTGACCCGCGAAGGTGTACTCGACCCCCAGGACGGTGGTGAACAGCTCGACCCCCTCCGGCAGCGCACAGCCGATCAGGTAGGACAGTTGAGCCCGCCGGTCGGGGTGATCGGCGAGGTGGGGATCGGCCAGTGGGCGGCGAACGGCGGGTCCAGCGGAAGCCGGGGGCAGCGAGGCGAGAACGAGGTGTGGCCGGGAGGAAGATTTTTTTTAGCCAGCGCGTGCCGTCCCAGTTGGAAGAAGTTCAGCCCCTGGGGGGCGGGTCCCACCACACCCCGAGCCGGCAGGCTGTTGAAGGCCAGGCCGTTCAGACTGGCGCCGTTCAGGGCAACACCGTTGAAACTGGTGCCGTTCAGGGCGACGCCATTCAGCCCGACTCCGTTGGAGATGACGCTCCCGGGCCTGCCTCCCCTGCCGTTCAGGTCTTGAGGAGTCTGAGTCGCGCCGCCCTGCGACAACGACGCGATGAAGAGGGCCGTCACGGCGGCGGACGCTGCTTTTGTCTTCATGTCTGCTTCTCCTGGAGGTCGCCCCGGTTCGGAGGGCGAGAGAGAGGTCGGTGAACGGGCCTGGTCGTGCGGCAGAATTCCGGGAGGGACCTCCTGTGCGGTGCGGAAGTGGCGGGGGGATGGAGTCACGAGCGACCCTGCCGCTTTCCCTCGTGCTGGGCGCATGGTGCCTGGCAGGGCGTCTAGAAAGCGTCCAACGTGTACGGAAGTCGGAGCTCACCTCGACGCCGCTCGTGACCGTCAGGATCACGGCGAGGTCCACCCCACCGCCGGGGGCGCTGGCCCCGCGCAACCACAGGGGAGGCCCAGCCCAGCACCCTAACGATCAGCCAGGCGAGCGGCACCGCGAGGAACAGCCGGAGGAGTAGGAGCGGGACGGGCAGCTCGTCACGCTTTTCCTACACGGTGGCATGCCACTGACCGAGCGACGCCGTGAGAGAAACGCTGATCTGAGGGACAGACGTGGCGGCTTCCTCCACAACGGCAAACGAACCGGGCCAGCGTCACCGACCCGAGAGCGGCAAGGGCAAGTCCACACGACCTGGAGACGGGACCTTCTGCGAACCCCAGTTTGCGATGTGGAACCGGCTTCGAGCCACGACTGGTCGCTGGTCCAGTGACAGTACGGCTCCCCCCGGCAAGGCCTCATTTCATCCCCTCCAGCTTCAGGAACCCGACGACGCGCGGCGTCTGCGGTCACCCGTACAACCGGGTCACCAACGGTCACACAGAGCTTTCGTGGCCGCCCTCGCTCGCGGGAAAGAAACGACCGCTGCGTCATGACCCCCGGCGGCTCATGACATGTGGACAGCACTTCTCACTTCTGCACAGCGCTCACCGATGCAGTCATCCGGCCCCCACCGACGTGCAGAAGGGGTTCACTCCTGTCCCTGGCTCGGCGCCACACGCCCCACGCGCGCCAGCACCTGCCGCACATCCAGCGAGGGGTCTTGCCGTAATGCCCCCGTGGCCGCAGCAGGCAGGTCCGGGCGGGCCGCGACGGTCACCCGCACGCCATAGTCGGGGTCGACGGTCAGCGCCTCCAGCACGTCTGGTGGGAGATCCGGGCGCCCCGCGAGCCGGGCCCGCACCTGCCACGCCGCGTGTCCAAGCAGGGCATGAAGGTCGGCGTGCGAAAGGTCCGGGCGCACCGCCAGCGCTTCCTGAAACTCGGCCCGGGGATGCCGCTGAGCGTAAGCTCGCAACCACGCCGGCGCCGCCGGGTGGCGCACCAGCGTCAGCACCGTCTCGCGCGGCCAGCCCTGCACGAGGCCCGGCTGGGCCAAGCGCAGTAGCGGCAGGGCCGGATTGCCCAGCACCTCACCGGGGAATTCGGCGGCGAGCTGCCCCACCACCTCCGGCGGCGTGTTGGGGTGGGCCGCCACTGCCGCGCGCACCGCCGCGTCCGGGTGCCGGGCCAGGTCCTCCAGTTGGGAGGCGCCGACCCGCGGGCCGGGTAGCGGGGACAGGGACTCAGGTGTCATCCGCTACTTCCTGAAGGGCCGGCGCTGCGAGGTGCAGGGCGTGCAGGCGCAGATCCTCGGGCCATGCCTCCACCACAGCCCGGAACCCCGCACCATCACCCGCGTACAGGGCGCGGCTGGCCTCCTCGGCACCGGGCAGGTCGCCGCCCAGCACGGTTAGGAAGCGGTCGGCGCTCTGGGCCGCCAGCCGTCGCCGCTCGGCGGCCGGATCGGCCCGGCGCGCCTCGTCGACCAATCGGCGTAGGGTCGCAGAGGCGCCGTTCGGGTGACTTTCCAGCCAGTCCCAGTGGCACGGCAGCAGCGAGACCTCGCGCGAGACGACGCCCAGCTTCGGGCGGCCTGGGCCGGTTCGGGGAGGTGCTGGCGCGTGGCGGTCCAGCACTTCCTCCAGCGTGCCGCGCAGGTCGAAGTCCGTGGTGCGACCCGTCTGATCGTCGAAGATCAGCAGGGGCAGGGTGGGGTCGCGCTGGAAGTCGCCTTTGAGGAACGTCAGCACGTCGTGGAGGGGAGCGGTCAAGAGCCGACGCTGACCCTGGAAGACGGTGTAGGTGGGGAGCGTGGTCATGTCCGAATATGACCCGGGTCAAAACCGTGAGGCATCGGCCAAGTGGCCTGCTGGTGCCCCTGTGATCCTGACTGCGAACCGACTCGGGGGCCGTCTGGAACGCACCGACCGTTGGCGGGCCAAGCCACACGTTCGCGCCCAGGAAGAGGGGTTCTGGCAACTAAACGACGAGCAGGCCGATGGTCAGAGTGGGCAGCCTGACGTTCAGGCGGCCCGCCGCACCACGTCACCCCAGCGGGTGCAGCCTGGGGCCCGGCACGAGGATAAGGTCGCCTGCCTGGGGCGGTGGGGGAAGCGCGAAGGGACCGAGCGGCAGACCCTGTGCGCTCATGACGCTGGTCGTGAACGCGTGGAAGTTCAGGACGGAGGGGGCGCCGAAGCGCGCCGTGGTCTCGAGGACCTGGGCGGGGACGCCGAGGTCGAGCAGGTTCACCTTCGGCAACACCAGGAACAACACCCGGCACAGCGGAGGTGCGTCTTCCGGGAGACGTTCGTGGAACACGAGGGGGGTCAGTCATGCCCTGAGCTGAGGCGCCGCCAGCCAGCTCGACCAGGGAGACGAGAGCCATTCTCCGGGCGGATGTGGTGCGGGACCACTTGAGCAAACAGCCGTCAGGAGAATGGGGCAGGCGCCGGAAGGCACCTTCCTCTTCCTCGTAGGGGTGTTCGCGAACGGGCGTTCGACCCTCACCGCTGACGCGGTGCTGGGCGCGGTGGAGGTTCAAGGCCATGACCCAGGGCAACACCGCACCGCTGCTTCCCTTCGACGAACCCCAGCGCACCCTGCCAGCCGTCCACGACGATCTCAGTCAGGAGATGGCCCGACTCCGCCGGGACTACCCCACTCGTTACGACGAGGCGGCCAAGCTCTTCAAGGAGAATCAGGAGGCCAGGACCGACGTCACTGCGGCCGAAACCCTCCTGAACAAGGTCCGCGCCCTCACTCCGCCCGTCACCCTTCCGTTCGCTCGCCCCACCGACGTCCTGCCCCCCAACCCTACTGCGGGCGACACCCTTGCTCCTGACACCTCCCAGGGCGAGGAGACCAGCTCACGCCTGGCTCAGGACGAGAGGGACGGCGCTCAGCAGGACGACGTCGAGGGTGAAGCTCCGGGCGAAGCCCTGGACCACGAGGTGAACGAACAGGACGGCGACGAGGAACTCGATGAGGCTGAAACCGACGGCCAGACGAGCAGCGATGCGCCCGAGGCGACCCTGGACGACGTGCCCGCCCTGTCAGAGACGCCTGCGCCGCCGGTCACCTGGCCGGCAGGGACGCTGGGCGCCGGGATGATCAGCCAGCTCGCGAGCACCCTCGGGGCAGGGGAGACCCTCAGCCTGATCCTCGCCCGCGTCGGGAACACGCTCCTCGTGACCGTGCAGCCCGCCCCAATCAAGGACGAACCGAACAGTACGGCGGTGCCCCTGCAGGTGAAGGGGCTCCCGAGCGCGCTCGACACCCAGCTCGGCGTGAAGCTCGAGGAGTACCGGGAGGGTCGCAGCGTCGCCCGGGACACCGCGCACTACGTTGCAACCGTCCGAGCCGCTGCCGACGCGCATCGCCAGGCCACCCAGAACGCGGCCAAGCCCAAGGCCGCCCCAAGTCAGCCCGCCACGCCAGCCCGCCAGGAAGGGCACCTCACCGTCGAGGTCTCACCCAGGGACGCCACGCTCGTCCTCACCGACGGGGGCGGGAAGACTCACCCCTTCCAGGCTGGGAAGAAGACGGCCCTGCCCGCTGGCGAGTACACCCTCAGCCTCGACGCCCCGGGCTACGAGGCCCAGACCCAGAAGCTGAGCGTCAAGCCCGGTAAGGAAACCAAGACAGCCTTCGTCCTGAAAAAGGCGAGCGCCCCCAGCCTGTTCTGAACCGCTCCTCCACCCCCAGTCCACGGACTGGGGGCTTGCCCTGCCAGGAGCCCTGGATGAATGCACCTGCCGCTGACCGCCTCACCACCTCCCTCCTGCAACTCCGTCCCGCCTTCCGCCATCGCCTGAACGAGGACGGGCGAATCGTCAGTACCCTGCCCGCCGACCAGACCTTCCACCCTCTAATGTCGTCAGGATGGACGAGACCCACCGGGGCCTGCTCGTCACCACCCTCCACGGCCGCTTCCTGTTCACCAGGCAAACGCTTCACACCAACGACGCACCGACGAGCGATCCCGCAGCGACGGCCGCCGACACCCACGAGGCCCTCGCGGTGCTGCTGATTCAGCACGGTGCCCCTCGGCAAAGCGCAATTCCCCTCGCCCACGAGGTCCTGGGCAGCGTCACTCGCCTGGCCCACGCCTGCGACCACGCCGGTATCCGGGACCGTGCCGCGCTGGCCCTCGACCTCCTCGCGTTCTTCCAACCACGCCCCTGACCCTCCCCGGCTCCCGCCGGGGTGTGCTCCTCGAAAGGAAGGTTCCCCATGACCCAAAGCCAAGAAGTGACCGTGACCGCACTCCAGCGCAAAATCGTCTACGAGGGCCGCGACCTCGCGGATGTGAACCCCATCGCCAGCGTTGAGGACGTCGTGAAGATCCACGCCCTCACCACCCCCGAACTCGCCACGGCGGTCGTCGAAGGCCCCGAACTTCAGGAGGGGCGGCGTGTCTACACCGTCAAGAAGCGCCTCGGCACGAAAGGCTAAGCCGACATGGTCCCCCGAGCAGGTGGCGGGCTGGGTGAGGGGGCAACCCCTCCTGCCCGCCCACGTCGGCCGCTTCGACCCCGGGCAGGACGCCTTCAGTCACCAGCGGTTGTGCCAGACCTTCCTGAGGCTCCGGCACGACCTGACCCCGCTCCCCCTCTCGCCCCAGGAGGTTCCGCTGCTGCCCTGAGCCCCCTCAGCCTGTCGCAGTTGACGTTGAGCGGCTTGCCCTTATCAGATGTCCCCGCCACCCGGGTGAACGCGGCGGCCCTGTCCCGGCTGGAAGGCGCTCTGCCCCTGCTGGCGACCCTGATCGAGGTCGGACTGCTTCCCGCCGTGCCGCCTAAGAGGCGGGAGACCATCCACGCCTACCTCCGGCGGGTGAACAGCACGCCCGGTGCCCTGGAGTGCGGCTGGCGGAACCTGCACCTCACCTGGTACGAGGAGACCGGGGAAGGCGGGCAGGCGGAGGAAGCGCGCGGCGTGCACGAACTGGTCCTCACGCTCGTGCACGCCCCGGAGTGCGCCGCGTTCTCGTGTACCGTGGCGCGACGAACCCTGCACCGCCTGCACCCATATTTGCTCGGCAGCATCCTTGCCAACCTGAGCCTGTTCACCCGTAGCACCTGGAGCGTGTACACCGCCATCGACGCCCTGGAGGACGCGGAGACGTTCGAGCACGAGGGCAGCGTCAAGGGCTTCTGGCAGGACGTCCACACTGAACTGCTCAAGGAATTAGGCCGACCTCCCACTCGGGCGGAGGTCGTGCGGGAGGCCAGAGGCCGCTGCACGCCCCCGGGCGACCTGCTGCGGCTGATCGGGATGACCGAAGCCCTGCCCGCCGTGAGCACGAAGTACCGTCTCTCGCCCGAAGAGATGCTGGAGGTCGCAGGGAAACGGAAACATATGGGAGCCTGGGCGGAGCGGGTCGTAACCATCGCTATGGCCCTGATCGGCCTGCGGGACATCGACCGGACAGTGTACGAACTCCTCTGTGATGAGGACCTCGCGGCGACCTGTGCGCGCGGGGAATTCCGGCGCAACCCCACCGTGATCCTCTCCGGGCAGGGCGGGCGGACGGCCAGCGGGTACCTGAACGCCGTGCAGGAACGCCTGGAGGAAACCTGGCAGGTCGCCTCCCAGACCGAGGGCTTCATGGACAACCTCCTGATCCGCATCCACACGCCCGAGGACGCCGAGCGCGCGGTGCAGCTCGTGCGGCTGTACCGGAACGCGGAACGGCACCTGGAGACGGTCACGGACTTGCTCATCGACACCGACGACTGACGGGACGGGGGGAGGCCCTCCGTCCCGTTCTCGCCTGGGACCCTCCCCGCAGGGGCGGGGGCGTTAGGCCGTATGCAACTGGAATTGAACGCGCTGCCCGAGGTACACGCCCGGGTCGCCCTGATCGTCTACACCGACCATCGGCAGGAACAGGGCATCGTCATGCAGCACGCCCTGGGCGAACGGGATGGGGCGCTGTACATCGCCGAGGGTGTCAACGTCACCCGCGACACCATTGAGACCTTGCTCAAACTCAACGCCCTGCAGACCCTGACCCTGGTGCCTGAGCACGTCGTCGCCCTGGGTGTCGGCTCCCTCGCCTGGGTCGTCGAGCGTCAGGAACGGCGATTGTTGTTTCAGGGGGCGACGGACAAGGCCGTGGCCGCCCTGGACGGGCAGGTGTTCCCTCAACCGCGTCTCCTGTTCGTCACCCGGGGCGCGCAGATGTTCGCCTACGCCCTGCGGGGCACGGAGCGTCCAACCGGGGACACGCCCCTGTACCGCGCGCCGTACTTCAACATCTTCAGCAACCACGCGGTCTGCAACGGCAGCATGCAACGCCCCGGGGCCATCACCCCCGAGAACGCCGACGCCTGGACGCAGGCTTTCTTCTACTCGAACTTCGTCAAGCCCGCCGACAGCCAGAAGCGCTGGGCGACGGGCGGCACCTACCGCGAGTTGTGGGACGCCGTGCGGGAAGCCGGCGAGTTCAAGGATGAGTGGCTCGTCCCGGCGGGTCTCGCCCTCGCACAGGCCCTGGGAGGGCAATGATGCCCCACAAGCTCCCCTCCGGCTTCCTGGGCCGGGAACGCCTGAAGGTCGCCGTCGTCGGTGTGGGTGGGACCGGCAGCGAGGTGTTGACCGGGCTCACCCACCTGCACCTGGCACTCCGGGCACTCGACCACGCCGGCCTGCATGTCACCGCCTTCGACCCGGACGAGGTGAGCCACGCCAACCTGGTCCGCCAGCGGTACCACCACAGCGACCTCGGGCGCAACAAGGCCGAGGTGCTCGTCACCCGCGTGAATCTGGCGTGCACCCTCGATTGGGTCGCCGTCCCCCTCAAGTTCAGCGGTCATCGTGCCCGGGCGCCCTGGGACCTGGTGATCAGTTGCGTCGACTCCCGGGCGGCCCGCAGGAGTTTGCATCTCGCCGCGCACGGAAAGGGCAGGTACACCTGTCGATACTGGCTGGACTGCGGGAACGACCTCACGACCGGGCAAGTCGTCCTGGGGACGCCCCGGGAAGCCGGCAAGCGCCTCAAGCACCACCTCCCCTGTGCGACCGAACTCCACCCCGAATTGATGGATACGACTACACCCGAGGAGGACACGCCGAGTTGCAGCGCCATTGAGGCCTTGAGCCGTCAGGACCTGTTCGTGGGGCGGATGGTGGCGACGCACGCGCTGGACCTGTTGTGGCAACTCTTCCGGCACCGGGAACTTACGCACCACGCCCGGTACTTCGAGTTGCGCGGCGCAGCCCTCAGCAGCCGGGTGTGTTGACGAGGCCCCGCCTCCGACTCGTCCGGTGCGGTCGCTGCCCGGACCCTCACGCCCGAGCCGGGCGTGGACATCCTGTATGCCCAGATCGAAGGAAGAGCGGGAGTGGCAGCGTGCTTACGCCGCTCGCGTCGGCGCGTGGTACGGCCCCCAGGCCGCACACGTCAGCGTCACAGTCCGGCGTACACCCCGGGGGCAGGCCGTCAGCCTGCGCGTCACCGACGAGCAGGGCACCGCGCTGGAGCCGAGGGCGGACGTGCCTTTCCAGACCCTGCTCGACGTGCTGGAGGACACGCTCGCTTCCGGTGGACCGGGGTACTTCACCCTGGTGGGCCGCCCAGCACCCGTCTCACTGCCACCAGTGCCTGTGCCCGAGGTCAGCAACCCCCTGTTGCCGTGGTGATCACAGCAGGTCGCGGGCAGGGGTCTTCCTGTTGTCCTGCATATCGGACACCCCTGGCCGCGACCGCACGGCCGCGCACAGCAATCGCTCATCCCAGGTGGTCTGCTCGGCCTCGGCGAGCGCCCCGCCACAGCACCCAGCCAGGCCGCAGCCTTCCAGCGATCCTCCGGCGGGGCGGAGCGGCCATCACGGGTCCGGCGCACCCCCAGGCGCGGAGACGGCCAGGTCACCCGCAACACCTCGGCGGGCAGGCCCAGGACCTGCGCGGCCTCAACCTCCGTGAAGAAGCGTGGGGCGCCCAGCCTCCCCCTGGGCGCCAGGTGCCAGTCCGAACACACGAAGAGCGCCCACAGGTCGCCTCGCAGCCGCACGGTGCGGAGATTCGGCGTGTGGCGGCTGAGGGCGGCGAGCGCGAGGATCGGCCAGGCCTCCTCGACCTCGCTGGGGATCACCACGGTGCGCGGCACCTGCGCCAGCTCGTACAGCCGAGCCGCCCAGCCCCGGGAGTGAAAGTGGCTTGTCAACTGTTGGAGGGCGCGCCGCCCGAGGTGCCGCACCCGCTCGCGGGGGATGTTCCACCGCCCCGCCGTGACCTCCAGCGGCTCACGACGGGCATGGAACGCCGTCAAGGCTTCCCACCCTCGCGGGTCGCTCACCTGAGCCACCGCAGCAGCCTCGATAGAGGAGAGGTCGAGAGGGAAGACCTCACCCTCGGGCAGCTCGTCGGTCCGCAGACCGTCGAGGACCTCGACCCAGGCCTGGGGCAGGCGGGTGGCTGTCACCTGGCCTCATCCCAAAGCGCAATCCGCATGTGCAACCACAGGTTCACGCTCCCCATGCTAAGCACAAGGAGGTATGACCACATCTGCCCCATCAACATCCCCGGTGGTCCCACGCCGCTACCGCCTGCACTGTGGCATCCCCGCTCTCGCCGCTGAAATCGCGCGGCGCTTACAGCAATTCGGCTGGGAGGCCTGCGAAGAGGCTACCCTTGGCCTGTTGATTGACGGTCCCTGGGGTGTCGCCTTGCAAGGGCTGGCGCAGATGAGCCACGGAGAGTGGATCGTGGTCACCGATAACCCCTGCCCCGAATACTGGGAGGACCTGTGGACCGGCTGGCCGCGCGGTCTGCTGGCCGGAGGGCATAGCGTCGAGCATTTGGCCGAGGCACTTGACCGCGCCGCCTCAGGGGAGTCCTTCCGCCGCACGCCACAGCATGACAGCCCCCTGACCTGTCCGGAGCGCCGACTGCTGCGCCTCAGTGCCCAGGGCTGGGAGAACAGACGGATCGCCCAGGAACTCCAACTGAGTGAAGGCACCGTGCGCAACGGCCTGTGCCGCGTCTTCGAGAAGCTGGGCTTCGAGAACCGGACCCAGGCCACCCTCTACTACTGGGGCCTCTGGCACTTGCTTGAACTCGGTCCAATGCGGGAGCCGACTTCAAACCCCGTTTAGGGCTGGAGTGAGAAAGGGCCGACCAGCACGGAGACGAGGAACAATGGGGACGGTATGTGCAGATACCGTCCCCATCACAGTCTAGGTCGTCGAGCCGTCATCCGTTTGCTCCACCGCTGGGCAAAGCGGCATTTCAGCGATCAGAAGCGGTGCAAGCACCAGAAGCTTACGGATGCGCTTTTGGTCGCCCTGCTGCTCGCCCGCCTGGTGTTCAAGTATCCATACCCGTCGATTTGGTGGAATCTGCTGAGGGAAGACCGCTTCGGTCTTCCCTCGTACACGCAGGCGTATACCCGTGGGTTACGTCTGCTGAGCCAGCTCGAAGCCCTGGTCGGGCCGTCCAAGCGTTACGCCGAGGTGATCATCGACTCCATGCCCCTACCGGTTTGCCGCCCGAAGCGCGGCAAACGCTGCAAGTTTCCGGGCGCCCGGTGGGGCTTCGGGACGCAAGGTGAGGTGTACGGCTACAAGCTCCATGCTTGGGTCTCACCCCAGGGCGAAATCGTGCAATACCTGCTTCGCCCCGCCAACCTGCACGACCTCACCGTGGGGTACGAGCTCAACCGCAAGTGGGCTGAGTTCGGTGGTCCGAAGGTCATCGGCGACAAAGGGTATGCCTGCCTGGGATTTGTGTTTCCGCCCAAGAAAAACACCCGTTACGACAGTGGGTGGCGGGACTCCCGCCACCCACAACTCCGCAAACGTATTGAAACGGTCTTCTCCCAACTCGTCGAAGCTCAAATTCGGTCGGTTCAAACCAAAACGCTTGCCTCACTGCGGTTACGCACCGTTCTGGCCGTGCTCGCCCACAACCTCGCCCAGCCCTAAACGGCGTTTCAAATGAAGTTTCAAACTGCTCTTGGAAATGACATTTGTCACTGCGGAGTGAAAAACGCTGGCTCATCCGTCTCAGCTATTTTGTAAACTTCACTCGTCCACCCACAGCACCAGTCTCTCGCTGCCAGGAGTGTTGTTCATGCGATGTACTTTCGTCCTGCCCGCTGCCGTTGTGCTTTCTGCCACCCTCGCTGCCTGCGGCTCCGTCGGCACACCTGGAGGAGTAAGTGCAACCCATATCGATCCTGCCATTCAAGGACAGGAACGTCAGCTTATGCGAAACATCATGGCAAACCTTCCCGCCACCGACCAGGATAACGTGATTTTCATTGACGACAACCTGAAGATTCATGCCAATAAGCCGGAACTCCTGAATGTCCTGGTGCCTATGAAGCGGGTGAGCGACTCGACCTTTATGGCCCCCAACGGCCAGAAATTACAGTTCGCCGCCTGCGACGTCATTCCGGAAGGGGAACTGGGTCCGCTCTCCCTGAATTATTCCTGCGCCGCCGAAACCCGGGCGGCTTATCGCCGGGTGGCCTCCAAGGACGGCTACTCCTACGCCAAGTCCACCCTCAGCCTGCCCGGACCCGGCCTGGCGACCCTCAACGCCAACACGAGCGTGTACGCCATGCTCGGGGGACGCTCGTCCTCCAACTATGAGATCGATGCCGGGCTGGTCTACAGCCCGACCAACAACTGGTGGACCAACTTCATCCGCCTGGCGGGCGCCACGACCTTCTGCTTTGAGAACACCTGTGCCAACCCTCCAAGCACGGTCAACCGGGTCAAGCCGGGCAGCGTGACGATGGAGTTCTACGTGCCTGCGCCCAACCAAGTCGCGCTGCGCACCACGAACAGTAGCGCGGGCAGCCCGAACTACACCATCGTCGTGTCCGCCGCGAACAGCAACTGGACCCCGGGCGGCACGGCGCAGCGCGTCAAACGCACGACCAGCCTGACCAATGGGGTGAGCGGCGACAATATCAAGAACATCGGCTGGTCCGGCTCCACCCTGGGCACCTCGTCCTCGACCGCGCACACCTGGACGAGCAGCGACGTCCAGAACGACGCGAACTGGTCGTGCAAGTCCGGGAACGTCACGGTCAGATACACCGATCAGAGTACCGAGAGCATCGACCTCGCGTACCCCTAAGGGAACCATGACCCACTCTGCACGCCTCAGCCTCATGTGCGCCGCCTTGTTCCTGGGTTTGAGCCACGCTCAGACCAGTTCCTCAACTCAGGTGAAGTTGCTACTGGACGGGCGCGACCTGGGCAGGTTCTCGTACTCCATCTTAGGTGGTCAACTGACGTTGCCGCTCACCGCCTTTGCCTCCCTGGGGTGGAGGCCTGTCCTTGACCCCTACAACAGGGTGGTGGACCTGGCGGGCTGCGTGCGGGTGAAGACCACGGGCCGGGAAGCCTACCTCATCGGTGGCCCCGGCGTGATCGGCGTCAAGACGGTCAGTGCGCTCCAACCTCTGCCGGTCGCCGTTCAACTTCGCCAGGGCAGTTACTACCTCCCGGCGAAGGCCCTGGCAAGCTACCTGCAATACACGGTCGTCTTCGATAAGCAGGGGGGCCAAGTGCGCTTCACCACGCCAACCGATCCGGCCAAGATCACGCCAATTACCGAGGCGTGTCTAAAAACAATCAACGGCAGCCTTTAAACCTTTCGGAAAGGAAAACTTCATGAGCAGAGTCGCGTGGCTTGGTCTAGCAACACTTACGCTTCTCCTCGCTGGCTGTGGACGTCAGGCAACGACCTCCCAAGTCGAAGGCACATCACCACCAGACGAAAGTACCTCTCCTTCATTGAATTCATCACAGGTAGACCAAAGTGCTGTCTTACCACAGGCCAGCACCAAACCTGATTGGCTCGTGTCCCTGGCAGCTTTTTCCGAACGTTTTCCGACTTTTGCCGGATACGACTTCAGCCTAGACCGGAAACAGTTTATCATCTACACTTCCGACAACCGGAGCGACCTGTCACGGAAGATGCGTGATGAGCTGATGAATCTGATTGACAGCAGCTCCGGTTTCCCGGAAGTGACGGATCAGAACGGCAGTGCTGTCACTGCGCGTACTTTGCCTTTTACCTACCAACGCGTAAAGTATCCTCTCTCGAAGCTCAACAAGTGGCGAGGCTCATCGAGGGACTTTATGTACGACGGCGTGGTCAACAAGTTGTCAATTGACTTCATGGCCAATGTTTTAAATGTGCAGATGTCTGACCAGGATAAAAAGGGAAAGTTTCTGTCGATGGCAGCCAAATCAGGTATCCCCTCCGACGCCGTGAACATAACAATCGGAACAAACACACCGGCAAAGACGCTGTATGACACCTTTACACCACCAGTTGGAGGAGTCAACTTTCAATTCGGTAGTCCCACAGACCGTTGCAGTATAGGCCTCCCCGTCCTTGCCAACAATGTCGCGACCTTCCTCACGGCGTCGCACTGCTCGCTCAACTGGGGCACCAGCAACGACGGCAGTGTCATGACTCAAAACGCGGTACGGGTGGGAACGAAGGCGCTGGATAATCCCCTGTACAGTTGCTCCTCCACGCAGTATCCTCAGGCCCGGTGTCAGAACGCCGACACGACGATGTACACAGCCATCGGCGACTTCTACCGGGGAAGAATCATCAAGACTGTTGGTGGCACACACAGCATCGACACAGGAACCAGCGACACCTACTACGACGTTACCACGATCTCTGAACGCCCGGGCAACAACCAAACTGTATCAAGCATCGGTGCTTCGTCTGGGTATCGTGAGGCAAATGTTGTTTCATATGATACCGACCTCGCTTACGAAGGTTTTACTCCGCCCAGGATTATTAAGAATGTTGTCGAGGTCTACAAGGCCATCTCGTCGGCTGCATGTGGTGGAGACAGTGGTGGACCGTGGTTCCAAATTACTGGCACCAATACTGCCAAGTTCCTTGGTATCACCTCGGGGGCAAGTACGGACGCACCCAACAAAACACGTCCTGATGGTATTACCGTATCCTGTGGCTACCGGGCCTACTTCTCACCCGTGGCTCAAATTAGAGTTGCATACCCAAATACGACGTTCATCTTCACCCGATAGACTTCTGATATGAGACAAGCATTCGTGACATCAAGCCGTTTAATGTTTGTACTTGTCTGTCTGGGAGCCTTAGTTGGTTTTTGCACTACAACTGCTTTAGGTGCCACTAATCAACTCCCGGAGCTAAGAATCAGCGTGCATAGTAAAGGCGAGGACCAAGTTATCGATGTAATTCTTCGTAATAATCGTCCAACTCCTGTAGAGCTGTCTTACAGCGAGTGCGATTTCAGTTACGTTATAAATATTGGAGGCAAGGTTTACACCTGGCCGACCAAACAACCATTCGAGTTTGCCAGTCCCTGCCCAGGAGTCATTCGCGTCAGGAAAATTCCTGCTCAATCTCGCCTGACGCTTTTTTCAAGGTCGCTAACACCTGACGCCGCGAGCAATCTCAAGGCAGCAGATCACAAGATCACGGGCGAATTTAGGTTCAGGTACTCACCGTTGAATTCTGGGCAGATGAAGATTACGACATTCAAAATGAAGTCATGACAGCAAAAGTTTGACTGGCAAGGACAATCCATAAGCGTTCTCGAGAACCGCAAATTCAGACAAGAACGCGCAGCGAGGGAAGGCCACTTTCGTGCCTTCCCTTTTCAGTCTTCGTGAGAGCCCGTCCTCTCTGCGCTCTGTGCCACGGCGTTCATCAGGACGCTCAGGCGGCGGCCGTCGCCGGCGGCCCGGTGGTGCCGAGCGTCCAGACGCACGCCTTCCATCCGGAACGCCGCGTCCAGGCTGACCCAATGGAAATCGCTGTGGTATTCCGAATACTCGCCCCAGATTTGCGCGCCCACATGCATCGCGCAGCGCCACTCCACTTCCGGCCAGGACAAGTCGTGCAGGCTGCTCGACCGCCGGAGCACGCGCCGGTCGAACGAAGCACTCCACGCCACCAGTTCGCGGCCTCGCAGGAGCGGCACGAGCCGAGCATCCACCTCAGGCCAGGTCGGCGCCGCCGCCAACTCCTCGTCGGTGACGCCGTGCACCGCCCGCGCCTCCTCGCTCACCGGCCCAAGCGGGCGCACCAGGCTCTCGAACGGGACCTCGCCGGTGGGGGAGACCAGGGCGACCGAGGGTCACTACCCGTTCCTGCGCCCCCATCCCCATGTGCGCCAACGCCACAAGGCCTGCTCCGCTACGCTGACTGGGTGCGCTCCGTGTTTTCCCTTTTAACAGCCATGCCACCCGTTGTCGCCGGGCTGCGCCTTTGGCTGAGCCGCCCTTCCCAAATTGGGGGCGGCTTCTTCACGCTGTCTCGGCAACGGCCTACTGCTGGGAACCGGGTGCCGCTCGTGTCTTGCTGCAGCGCCAGCAAGCAGCGGGGGGGCAAAGCTTGAGTCTGTGGACCAATCGGGTCAAGAGCATCAAGTTCCAGGCCTTCCGTCAGATCCAGGGTCTGGAACTCAGCCTTTACCCCAGGATGACGACCCTGATTGGGCTGAACGGCAGCGGCAAGAGCAGCATCCTGGAAGCGATCGCGGCCAGACAATGCAGCTTCGAGCATCACGTGGTCGGGCTTTCCATGGTTACTGACCCCCCGAAGACTGTGGATCGGCTGATTTCCGATGCGATCCTCGGTCCCCCCGCACCGCCCCCCGGGGAGTCCCACCTCGTCGAAGCGCAACTGGTTGTATTCGATGAGAAGGAGAGCAGGGAAGTTCAGGCCCTCCTGCAACAGGATCGGGCACTGGCACAAAGTATCGCGGGTATCTTCGCCGCCATCCTCGGCGACGACACCGGGCAGGTACTCGAGGTTCAACCGGCTGTCGAACCCGGGGGGCCGCTCACCGTTCACGTTCTCAGGAACGGCTTGCGGCAACCGCTCTACCGTAACAGCAAGGGGACCATTGAGATCGCCATCCTGGCCATCCTCATTGGGTCACGCCGCGCCCTTGCCGAGGAGCGAACCCGGCAGGAGGACCGGCGGTTGAAGCTCGCCACCAGGGAGTCCAGACGACTCGCCATCGGCGGCATCGGCGGGGCAACGCGGAGCAAGTGGAACCCCTACGGGAGAACCAAGCAGAACACCATCGGCCACAGCGGGGGCGTTCACCGAATCACGACCCAACCGGGCCTCCTGCTGCTTGACGAACCTGCGGTGAGCCTGCATCCCGGTGCTCAGGAAAAGCTGCTCGCCTACCTCCGGGGGCACGCCCAGTTGCAGCAGGTCGTCATGGCCACGCACTCTCCGTTGCTCATCGATCTGGAATCCGACCGGCACTCGGGCATCCTCGCCATCGAACTGGAGGGCGGGCAAGTGCAGGCCCGGCCGCTCAACCAGGCCAGGGATCACCGCGCTCTACTTCCCTGGCGGGAGGCGCTTGGCCTGGACCTGACCCGTCAAGTTTTGCTTGAACACCCGACGCTGCTGGTTGAAGGCAACAGCGACCAGCACTATCTCAGCGTGATGTCTGGCTTCTGCGGGGCGGCGCTGCGCCCGGGCACTGGCGTGGTGCAGGGCAGCGGGACACGCCGGATGGTTCCCACGGTCGCGGCCCTGGCCTCCTTCGATCAGGCGCGAGCACGCCCCAGCGAGCTGATCGTCTTGCTCGATTCAGACATGAAAAACACCGACGCCGACCAGGTGGAACGCATGGTCGCGCGCGTCGTGAGGTGCGGGGACCATGCCCGGCCTTTTGGGCCCTCGGGGAAACGGCTGGGCGAGATAGAGGACCTATTCGAACCCCAGGAGTACCTGGAGCTCTTCTTGCGACGATATCCGCACCTGCACCCGGTCGAGATCTATCAGGGAGGGCCACCTCCCCTGGGCAGGCACATCCGGTGCGGACAGAACAGCTTGCCGAAAGCCATCACCGCAATGCTGGAGCAGGTCGGGGACCCTCTGGCCAACGAGAACTTTCACGCCGAAGTGTCCCAACAGCTTGTCAACGACCCCAGCCTGGTGGGGAAGCTTGGCCTCAGCGACAATACCAAACAGCGTTTTGCCAGCCTCATCGAGGCCATCAACCAGCACGTGGACGAGATCCGCGCCTCTCGTCAAACACAGGCTGCTCCTCACCCTCCCTCGTCCAGGGAGAGGTCATGACGGAACTGGCGCCTCAGGCGAGCCTGAGGCGCCAGTTCCGCAAACTTTGCCGCTCCCTTCGCCGCAGGGCGCGAACTGGGCCTGCCCCGATATTGCGTAGTTGAAGTTAAGCGGCTGTAGCTTGGCGTTCGAACTCCAGGGGCGTCAAGTACCCCAGGGTGGAATGGCGGCGCTGGCGGTTGTAGAAGACCTCGATG
>NZ_JAHKSN010000032.1 GCF_018863415.1 Deinococcus aestuarii
CACGTCTGGAGTTCCTCGGGGGAGAAACCGCGTGTACCACCCTGTCGGGTGGCCCTGCTCTCGCATCTCTTCACCTGTCATGCTGCTCGCCTCGCTTGAGGCTCAGAAAAGATACCGGGCCGCCTCCGCTTTGTCAACTCCCCTCCCGGCCCCCACCCACCATGAACGGAGAAGTGGCGAGATCGGGCTCCCCTATACTTCGGGGCGGCAATGACCCCGCGCCCCGACCAACGGGAACCGCGCGGAAGGGAGGCACGCCCCATGCAGGAACTCTTGGAAAAACTGGCGTCGCTCCGGGAGTACCTTTGACATTCCCGGCAAGACGCGCAGGCTGAACGAACTCGACCGGGAACTCAGCGACCCCGCCCTCTGGAACAACACGGGCCGCGCGAGACAGGTGACGCAGGAGGCCGGGACCTTGCGCCGGGTGGTCGACGGCTACCGTGGCCTTCAGTCCGATGCAGACGGGCTGGCCGAGATGCTGGACATCGCCAGCGACGAGGAACGCGAGCTGCTCGCCGAGGAGCAGCAGAGCATCCAGGCGCGGGTGGACGACCTCTACCGCGAGACGCTCTTTACGATGAAGCACGCCGAGGTGCCCGCCATCGTGCGGGTCAAAAGCGGGGCGGGGGGCACCGAGTCGCAGGACTGGGCGGGGATGCTCACGCGGATGTACATGCGCTGGGCCGAGCGGCACGGCTACAAGGTCGAACTCATCGATCAGCAGGACGGCGAGCAGGCCGGGGTGATGAGCGCCGAATTCATCATTCGCGGAGAAAAGGCCTTTGGCATGATGGCGCCCGAGCACGGGGTCCACCGCCTCGTGCGCGTCTCGCCCTTCGACGCCAACAATCGCCGCCACACCTCTTTCGCCTCGGTGGACGTGGTGCCGGAGGTGCCGGAGGAGCAGATCGACATTCATATCCCCGACTCCGACCTGCGCCGGGACGTGTTCCGCTCCCAGGGCGCGGGCGGGCAGGGTGTGAACACCACCGACTCGGCGGTGCGCCTGACCCACCTGCCGACCGGCATCGCCGTGGCGTCGCAGCAGACGCGCTCCCAGATCAAAAACCACGAGATTGCCCTGCAAATCCTCAAGCAGCGTCTCTACGACATCGAGATGCGCAGGCGCGAGGAGGAGGAGGCCAAGGCGCGCGGTGAGCAGAAAAAGATCGAGTGGGGCTCGCAGATCCGCTCGTACGTCCTCGACAAGCAGTACGTCAAGGACCACCGCACGGGCCTCATGAAGCACAACCCCGACGACGTGCTCGACGGCGACCTCGACGACTTGATGTGGGCGGGCCTGGAGTGGATGGCCGGGAAACGTGCCGTGGAGGAGGGCGGGGACGACGAGTAGGCCGCTCGTCGAGGTTGCGAGGAGGGAGCCGGAGGCGGGGCGGCCTCCCTCGGTTCCGGGCATGGTGCCGTGGAGTCCCCGGCGAAGCTCCGACAGAGTTGCGTGACACTTCGTTCCTAGACTGCGGGGAAGGCCCTTGCCAATGACCTCCGACCTTCCCATTCCCGGCTATACGTTTCTGCGACCCCTGGGACGCGGGGACACCTCGCTCGTGTACCTCGCGCGGGACGATGGGGGGCGGGAGGTGGCCCTCAAGGTGCCGCACGAGCGCACCCTCAGCGCCCGGGAAGCCGCCGAGCGTTTTGGCAACGAGGTCCGGCTGACCCTCCAGTTCCGGCACCCCCACGTCGTGCGGGGCCTCGCGGGCACGCCCTTCGGCCCGCGGGCCTTCCTGGCGGTGCGGTATTACCCGGAAGGCTCGCTGTGCGACGTGCTCAAACGGCTGGCCCCGTGCTCCCTTCCCTTGGACGTGGCGTTGCGGGTGCTCGCGGACGTCGCCTCGGCCCTCGCGTACCTGCACGGGCTGGGGACCGTTCACCAGGACGTGAAGGGGCAGAACGTGTACTTCGAGGGGGGCCGGGCCGCGCTCGGTGACCTGGGGAGTGCCTACTTCACGGCCCAGGGGGGCAGGCCGAGCGGCAGTCCCTACTACATGGCGCCGGAGGTGTACCAGGGGGAGAGCGGCGGCGCGGCGAGCGACATCTACAGCTTCGGCGTCCTCGCCTACGAGCTGCTGGGCGGGCGGCGACCTTTTGCGGGCGAGACCTACGAGGAGCTGATGGCCGCGCACCTCAACCGCTTCGCGCCGCCGCTCCTGTCTCTGCGCCCGGAGCTTCCGCCCACCGTCGCCCGCCTCGGCGAACTCGCGCTCGCCAAACGCCCCGTGGACCGCCCGACCGCCCCTCTGATCCACCGCGCCCTCCTCACGGCCCTCGGGGAGGAACCGGAGGGCGAGGGGACCCCGGCGGCCGACGTCACGGCCCCTCCCCCGGGCCGCCAGGTGGGCAGGCACGCTCCGGTGGCCGTCACCACCACCGAACAGGTGGACGGGGCGGACGGAGGCCGCTGGAACCCATTCCGGCGCCGCAAGTAAGCGACCCTCAACCTGAACGGTGCAACTCGTACCGCCCGGGCCGCGTCCCGAAGCCCAGCCGCGCGTTCACCCGCAGCATGGGCGCGTTCGTGCTGTGGTTGTTCGTCCGCATCAGGGGAAATCCAGCCTTCCTCGCCCGGCGGATGGCGTGCAGCTTGAGGGGCAGCGCCAGTCCCCGCCCGCGCGCCTGCGGGTGTGTGGCCGTGAGCTCGTTGTAGACGAAATCGCGTATTCGGATCATCGCCGTCGTGCCTAGCCACTCGCCCCCGGGGCCCACCGCCAGGATGAGCCAGTCGGGACGCGGGTCATGGTCGAGGCGCAGCAGCTCGCGCACCCGCGAGAGCGGCCAGCGCGGGTGCCCGGCGAGGTCGGGCGTCTCGGTGAGGCGGTCGGCGACGAAGCGGAGGTAGCGCTCCACCGTCGCCTCATCCGCCCCCGCCAGGTCGGTGAAGGTGACGCGCTGCTCCTGAGCGCGGGTGAGGGCGTGAAGGTGCGGCGTCTCATCGAAGGTCGTCAGGTCGAGTTCGAAGGCGAAGCGGTGGGCGTGTCGGTGAAAACCCCGCCGCTCGGCCCAGGCGAGGCTGGCCGGGTCGGTGTCGAGCACGTCGGCGACCAGCCCCCCGGCACTCGCCCCCTGCGCCGCCGCTTCGAGCTCCCTCCACACCTCACGTCCTATGCCCCGCCCCCGCGCCTCCGGATGGACGAAGATACTCAGGTGCAGGTGGCCCGGTGGGTCGAAGGGGAAGAAGTAGAAGAAGTAGAGGTGCGCCCCGCCCCGCAGCTCTCCCCCATCCTCCACCACCCAGCGGCGGCTGAACTGCGCCGGGTCACGCCGGGCCTCTTCGGCCTGGAAGGATTGGACGGTGACGGAGCGTCCGAGGACAAGGTTGGAGAGGGCGACCCAGGCGGGCGCGTCCGCATCGGCATAGGCACGAACAACGGTCACGCCCCGTCCTCCACCGCCTTCGCCATCTGCCGGATGCTGCCGAGGTGATAGGCGACGTGGGCGACGGCACCCGCGAGCCCGCCGGTCGCGTCTCCATCGGCCTCCTTCGCGGCTTGGGTGCGGGCGAAGGCGACCACTTCGTGATAGGCGCCCCGCACGCGGCCTCGCAGCGCCGCCCACTCCTCCTCGCTCACCTGCCCGGGCTGAAAGCTCCCCTTCCAGTCGAACGGCCCCCGGTCGCCGTCCCGCTCCCAGCGCACGATCACCTCCATGTGGAAGGCGGTGTGGCGGGCATGTCCGGCGATGGTCGAGCCGTGGACCTCCCGGCTCGCCTGCCCGGCGCTCAGGGCCTCCAGCGTGGCGAGCAGGCCGTGGTTGCCGCTGCCGTCGGCCTTCGTTCCGTCGAGAAAGGCGGTGCCCTGGCCGGGCGTTCCCCCCTCCACCGCCTCCTTGAGGATGTCGAGGATGCCCTCGGCCCAGTTCTGCGGTTCGTTGCCCATGCCCCAGCGTACCGGCGCAGGGGGAGCGGCGACATGGGCCGGGTGGCTCTGGCAACTCCCCCCGCACTCTGCTAAAGTTGCCAGTTGCGCCGCCCGGCGAGGCCTGCCCATGTGGTGAGCACTGTGCCGTGAGCGGGAGAAAGAGAGGTGACCATGAACCAGTACGACCTGAACCTGATCCTCAACCCCAACCTCAGCGCGGAACAGCTCCAGACGGAGCGCGAGTACATCGAGAACGCGGTGCGGAACGCCGGAGCAGAGATCACCAACCTGGACGATGTCGGCAACCGCCGCCTCGCGTACGCCGTGGGCAAGGACCGCGAGGGCTATTACCTGATGTACACGATCCGCGCGGGCGGCAACCCCGAGCGCGACATCGCCACCAGCCTGCGCCTGCGCGACAATGTGCGCCGCATCCTGGTGGTCCGCGACCGCCCCGAACAGCGCACCAAGAAGGCCTGAGGGTCCCCCTCCCTCCCTCCCCCGTTACGCTGTTGACGTAAAAGTGCGGGATTGCTATCTTGGGATCAACCCGCGAGGGCCAACCGCCAGCCACGAAGAAGCTCAAGTTATCTCGCCAGCTCCAAAGGAGACCCCGTTATGGCCCGAGGCATGAACCACGTTTACCTGATCGGCGCACTTGCCCGCGATCCCGAGCTCCGCTACACGCCCAGCGGCGTGGCCGTCTTCGAGGCGACCGTCGCCGGGGAAGACCACGTGATCGGCAGTGACGGGCGCGAACGCAAGCTGCCCTGGTACCACCGCGTCTCCATCCTCGGCAAGCCCGCCGAGTGGCAGGCCGAGAAGGGCCTCAAGGGCGGCGACGCCCTGATGGTGGAAGGTTCGCTGGACTACTCCTCCTGGGACGCCCCGGAGGGCGGCAAACGCAGCGCCGTCAAGGTGAAGGCCCTGCGGATCGAGCAGCTCGGCTACGCCCCCGAACTCGTGCAGGACGCGGGTGGCGGCGTGCGGATGGCGAGCGGCATGAACGAAGTGGTCGTCATCGGGAACGTGACCCGCGATCCCGAACTGCGTTACACCCCGGCCGGAGACGCCGTGCTCGGCATCGGCCTGGCCGTGAACGAGACCTGGAACGACCGCCAGGGGCAGAAGCAGGAAAAGACGCACTGGATCGACGTGACGCTGTGGCGTGACCTCGCCGAGAGCATGAAGGACCTGAAGAAGGGCGATCCCGTCCTGATTCAGGGAAGGCTCGTGAACGAGGCGTGGACCGACCGCGACGGCAACAAGCGCAACAGCACCAAAGTAGAGGCGACGCGAGTCGAAGCCCTTTCCCGAGGCGCGGGCGTGACCGGCAGTCCCGCAGCCACCCCCGCCGCGCCCCGCCCACAGACCGCGGGCAGCACGGCGCGCCCCCAACCTGCCGCCGCGAGTGCAAACCGCGCGCAGCCGAGCCGGGCGGCGAACACGGGGACCCGTTCGGGGGGCTTGGATATTGACCAAGGTCTCGACGATTTCCCGCCGGAAGAAGAAGACCTGCCGTTCTGAGCCCCTCAGAGCGTGGCAGGCATTGAGGAACCCACATGACGCAGAGCAGCAACACGGAGCGCAAGCCCCGTCCCAAGGGGCCCAAGCGCCCCCGTAAGCCCAAGGTCGACCCGTTCTCGATTGGGGAACTGGAGATCACCGACTACAAGGACGTGAAGATGCTTCGCCGGTTCGTCAGCGACACCGGCAAGATCCTCCCCCGCCGCCGCACGGGTCTCTCGGCCAAGCACCAGCGCCGCATCTCGCAGACGATCAAGATCGCCCGCCAGCTCGCGCTGCTGCCCTACACCGAGAAGCTGGTCCGGAAGTAAGGAGGACCCTGATATGCAAGTGATCCTTCTTGAGCCCGGTCGCCTGGGCAAGACCGGCGATGTGGTGACCGTCAAGCCCGGCTACGCCCGCAACTTTCTGATTCCCCGCGGGATGGCGTCCCCCGCCAACGCGGCGAACATGAAGACCCTGGAGGCCCAGGTCCGCGCCCGCCAGAAGCAGCAGGCGAAGGACAAGGCCCAGGCCGAGGACCTCGCCAGCCGCCTCAACGGCGTGGCGGTGGAGCTCAGCGTCCGCGCGGGTGAGGGCAAGATCTACGGCGCCGTGACCCACGCCGACGTGGCGGGCGCGCTCGACCGCCTCGGCTTCGACGTGGACCGCCGCCGGATCGAGATGCCGAAGACCGTCAAGGAAGTGGGCGAGTACGACATCTCCTACCGCGCCCACCCCGAAGTCACGATTCCGCTGAAACTCGTCGTCCACGGGCAGAAGTAAGCGCAGGTGCAAAGAGGCCCCGGCTCCGGCCGGGGTCTTCCCTGTTGGTCTCGCGTGGGCACAGTACCGAACAAGCCCGTCTCCTACCCTGAGCCATGCGCCGCCTGCTCGCCGCCCTGCCCCTGTTGCTCTCCGCCGCCGCGTTCGCGCAGACGGTCCCGGAAACGGTCAGCCCCGCCCTCCTCGCGGGGTTGCGAACTGGAGGGCTGGTGCTGTACTTCCGGCACTTCGACACAGAGGGGACAGACGCGGCGACGGTCAACCTGCGTGATTGCACGACCCAGCGCAACCTCAGCGAAGCGGGGCGCACGAATGCGCGTGAGGTGGGACGGCTGCTGCGTGACCTCCGCATCCCCGTCGGCACCGTCCTCAGCGGCGAGTATTGCCGCAACCAGGAAAGTGCCGTCCTCCTGGCCGGGCGGGTCACGCCCACCCCGGCCCTCAACAACCCGTACTTCCGCACCGGGACGGAGGCGGACCGGCAGCGGGTCATCGGCAAACTCCGCGAGGTGTTGAGGGCGCCGCCCCGCGCGGGCACAACCACCGTCATCGTGACCCACGAGCAGAACCTGCGCCTGACGACGGGCTGGATGCTGGCGGAGGGGGAGGCGGCGGTCCTCAGACCCAGCCCGGACGGCTCGTTCCGGGTGCTGGCCCGGGTGACGCGGGAGGGGTGGCGGGCGGCGCTGGGATGGGGGCGCTGAAGTCTCTCACCGCCCCTATCCCCCCACCCTGTTACGGTAGGCGCGGAGGTCTCCACTATGCTCAAGCACATGCTGACGCTGCCGGTGCTGGCTCTCTCGTCCCTCGCGCTGGGACAGGCGGGGGGAAACGCCGCCGTCCGGGGGCAGGACGTGAACGTGACGAGCGGGGGGCGGGCGTACCGGAGCTACCTCGCCGCCCCCGCTTCCGCCACGCGCAAGCCCGCCGTGATCTTGCTGCACTCCTTCCGGGGGCTGGAGCAGGGCTACCGTGACCTCGTGGACGAGCTGGCGGCGGCGGGCTTCGTGACGCTCGCGCTGGGCTGGCAGACCTTCGAGCAGGAACCCAGCGACGCGACGGTGAAGACCCTGGTGGAGGACGGGCTGAAGTACCTGGGCGCCCGGCAGGACGTGAACTCAGGCGCGGTCGGCCTGACCGGCTTCTGCGCGGGTGGGCGCTACACCATGCTGCTGCTCCCGCAGATCAAGGCCTTCAAGGCGGGCGTGGCGTGGTACGGCTTTCCCGACCAGGGGGGGACGGCGGCCAAACCGCAGGCACCGAACGCGCTCATCGGGCAACTGACCGCACCCATGCTGATCATCCACGGCACGCGTGACCAACCCAGCCCCATCGCCAGCATCTACGCCTATGCGGAGCGGCTTGACGCGGCGAACAAGACCTTCAAGCTCAGCGTGTACCAGGGCGAGCCGCACGGCTTCCTGCTGCGGGAGAGCCGAATCGCGGACACCTTTGCCAGCCGGGACGCGCGCCGGGACATGCTGAATTACTTCCGCGAGTACCTGCGCTAGGAACGGGCCGGGACGCTAGACCCACATCCGCCCCGCCCGGACGACGACCCGGAGGCGGCGCGTGGCGGTGAGGTCACGGGTCGGATCGCCCTCGACGATGAGCGCGTCGGCGTGCGCTCCGGGACGCAGGACGCCCACCGTGGGACCTTCCTGCCCGGCCAGCACGCGGCCCGCCGTGCCCGTCGCCGCGCGCAGGGCCTCGGTCGGGCTCAGGCCCGCCAGGGTGACGAGGTGGACGAGTTCGGCGTGCAGACCTCCGCCGGGTAGGTTGTCCACGCCCGCTGGGGTGTCGGTGCCCGCGCCGACCTGACCGCCCAGGTCGAGAACACGCCGGGTCAGGGTGGCGGCCAGCCGGGTGTCCCAGTCGGCGGCGGGACGGCTTTGCGCCGTCGCGGCGTGGAGGCCGTCCCACATCGCGCGCAGGCTGTCGGCGACCTCCCCAGCATGGTCCCCGTTCGGCAACGCCTCCAGGTCCGCCCGCCGCGCCTGCCGCAACCCCTCGTGGACGCTCAGGGTGGGCACCAGCACCGCCCCCGCCTCCACCAACGCCCGCGCGAAACGGTCGAGCGTGGCCTCGTCCGGGAACTGCGTCTCCGGGTCGAAGCCCAGCCGCCGAAAGGCGAGCGCGAAACCGCTGGCGTGCTCCACTGTCCGGACCCCCAGGCCGAGGGCCTCCAGGGCGTCCACCCGGGCCGCGCTCAGCCCCCGGGTCCAGCGGGTGCCCAGGTCGGTCATCACCGGCAGGCCGTGTTCGCGTGCCCGCCTCACCGCCGCGCCGTAGGCCTCCGGGGAAAGCTGCTCGTACAGTTTCACCGTGTCCACGCCCGCCGCCGCGAGGGCGTCCACCGCTGCCGCCGCCTCCCGGGTGTCCCGAACGGTCCAGGCACCCGCCCGCCGGTCCCCGACCTCCCCCAGCACGCCCTCGCCGAAGTGCTGGAAGATGCTCTCTGGGCCGTCCAGAATCGTGCCCGCCCCGAACACGCGCGGCCCCTCCCCCGCCGCTGCCAGCGCCCGCAGTTCGGTCAGGACATCCAGGCTGCCCCCCGCGTCTCGCACGGTGGTCACGCCCGCCGCCGGAAACCAGCGGGCGTAGTGGGGCCGGGCGTGGACGTGCAGGTCCACTAGACCGGGGAGGATCGTGCCGTCCGGCCCGGCGTCGAGTACCCGCGTTCCGTCGGGGACGGCCAAGTCCGCGCCCACGTCGAGCACCCGTCCTTCGCGCATCAGCACGGTCGCGTGGGGCCAGAGGGTCTCGCCGTCAAAGAGGCGTCCGGTGAGGGCCAGCGGGGGCGCGTCGGTCATGGGCTCAGCGTGCCGCGCCCCCTCCTCGCGGCGTAAGGTATGGATGTGAGTAGCGTCCTGCACGTCACCGACCCCACCGCCGTGAGGCTCCTGACCCACGGGAGGGTGCGGCGGGTTCTGGGAGCGTTCCTGAGCCGGGAGGGGACGGTGGCGGGGACGGCACGAGAGCTGAGGCTCGATTTGCGCATCGTCCACCGGGACGTGCGGGCCCTCTGCGCGGTGGGGCTGCTGGAGGTCGTGCGGGAGGAGAAACGCGCCGGGCGGCCCGTCAAGGTCTACCGCGCCGTGGCCCCGGCTTTCTTCGTCCCCTTCTCGGCGACGGGGGCGGTGGAGTTGACCGAGTTAGGAGGAGGCTTCGCCGCGCGTTACGAGGCGCTGTACCGCTCGGCCCAGGCGCGCGAGTTCGGGCGGGCGCACCACGAACAGGGCGGCGGGCGCGAGTGGGGGGTGCGGCTGTACCTCGCGCCGGAGGGGCACGTGGAAGTGGACACGGGCTACGAGGGGGCGGACCTCGTGGAGGCGGGCGTGCGCTACCAGGGTCCGGAGGGCCTCTTCCTGCACGCCGAGACGGTCGTCACCCTCACGGACGAGGAGGCGCGGGAGGTGCAGGCCGAACTGATCCGGCTGCTGATGCGGCTGCGGCCCCGGACGCTGGACCACGAGGGGGCGGGCACCGGGCGGCCCCACCTCCTGCGGCTGGGGCTGGTGGGGGTAAGCCGGGAGGAGCAAAGCGGGCTGCCGACCTCGCGCTGAGGGGGGGCTCGCCGAACCGTTCCCCGGGGTGCTTGGGGATAGACTGCGCTCAGGCGTGCGGGTGAAAGGCCCAGCGCCCAAACAACACACCTTCTTCCATTTTTCTCTCAACACTTCACCGGGCGCGCTCCGCGAGGTTTGTGGAGGCGCCCCTCTCTCACCGAAAGGAGACGAGGCCACCATGACCGTCATGTCTGTCATCCTGGCGCTCCTGGTCGGGCTGGTCGGGCTCTTCGCCGGGCAGGCACGTGGGCGCCAGCGGCGCTCGGAGGTGGACGACCGCCTCCAGCGCGAGGCCCAGGCCGAGGCCGAGCGCATTCAGGCCCAGGCCGAACAGGACGCCCGGGGACTGCGCGAGCAGGCCGAGGGGGTCCGGCGTCAGGCCGAGCAAGCCCGCCACGACGCCACCCGCCGCCTTCAGGAAGCCGACGAGCGCGAACGTCAGATCGCCCTCCAACTCGAAGCGCAGCGCGATCAGATCGCCGCCCTGCGCCGTGGGTTTGAGGACGAGCGTACCCAGGCCAAGCAGGACGCCGCCCGCGAGCGCGAATCCCTGACCGCCGACCGGCAGGAAACCCGCCGCGAGCGCGACGAACTCAAACGCGAGATCGAGCGCCTCAACCGCCGCGCCGAACAGCTCGACGCCCGCGGCGACAAGCTCGACGCCCTGGAGGAGCGTCTGGAGGCCAAACTCAAGGCCCTCTCCGATCAGGAGGCGGGCCTCGCCGAGCGCGACCGGCAGGTCGAACTGCGGCTCTACGAGGTCGCGAACCTCTCGCCGCAGGCCGCCCGTGAGCAGATTCTCGGAAAGCTCGACGCCGAGCTGGAGGAGGAGAAGGCCATCCGCGTGAAGGCGATGAGCGAGCGCGCCACCGCCGACGCGAGACGCACCGCCCGCGAGGTGATCGCCCAGGCCATCCAGCGCAGCGCCTCCGAGACGAGCGCTCAGCTCAGCGTGTCGGTCGTCCCCATCCCCAACGACGCGATGAAGGGCCGCCTGATCGGGCGCGAGGGCCGCAACATCCGCGCTTTCGAGGCGCTGACCGGGGTGGACCTGATCATCGACGACACGCCCGAGGCCGTCATCCTGTCGAGCTTCAACCCGATCCGGCGCGAGGTCGCCCGGCACGTCCTGGAGGCCCTCGTCGCCGACGGTCGGATCCACCCCACCCGCATCGAGGAGATGGTGCACAAGGCGCAAGACGAGATGAAGACCTTCATCCACGCCCAGGGCGAGGAGGCGGCCATCGAGGCGGGGGTGGTGGGCCTCAAGCCGGGGTTGGTGCAGCTTCTCGGGCGGATGTACTTCCGCACGAGCTACGGCCAGAACGTCCTCAAGCACTCGGTGCAGGTCGCGCACCTGACGGGCATCATGGCTGACGAGCTGGGCCTCGACGCCGCCCTCGCGCGCCGGACGGGCCTGATGCACGACGTGGGCAAGAGCATCGACCGCGAGATCGAGGGCACCCACGTGGAAATCGGGATCAACCTCGCCAAGCGCTTCGGCGAGCCCGCCGAGGTCATCGACGCCATCGCCCACCACCACGACCCGGAAAACGGCGAGACGCTTTACAGTGTGCTCGTCGCCGCTGCCGACGCGATCAGCGCGGCCCGGCCCGGCGCGCGTCGAGAGGAACTCGAAGCCTACGTGCGGCGGCTGGAGCAACTGGAACAGATCGCGGTTGCCTTCCCCGGCGTCCAGCAGGCCTACGCCATCCAGGCCGGGCGCGAGGTGCGCGTGATCGTCCAGCCGGAGAAGGTCAGCGACGCCCAGGCCACCCTCCTCGCCCGCGAGATCGCCGGTCGGGTCGAGCAGGACATGGAGTACCCCGGCCAGGTGCAGGTCACCGTGGTCCGTGAGAGCCGGGCGGTGGAGGTCGCGCGGTAGGGGAAATCACGGCAGGGGCGGCCCGCTTCCATCGCGTCGCCGCCCCTTTTCTTCAGGAGATCAGGGAACCCAAGCGCATAGGTTGACTTCCCATGTATAAGACGCTATCTTTTCCCCATCACCGCCCGAGAAGGCGGCTTTTTTATTGCCCCTCCCCGGGGGTGTAGCCTGCGGGCATGACTCCTCCCGAGACGCCCCTCAAGTCTGCCGCCTGGCTGCTTGAACACCTGCATGACCCGCAGCTCCGGGTGCTCGACTGTCGCTACGCCCTGACCGACCCCCTGGTGGGGCGCATCGCCTACCTTTCCGGGCACGTTCCCGGCGCCGTGTACGCCGACCTGGAAACGGACCTGAGCGGGCCCGTGCAGCCGGACGGCTCGGGCGGGCGGCATCCCCTTCCCGACCCAGGCGTGCTGGCGGCGTGGCTGGGCAGCGTGGGCGTTGGGAATGACAGCTTGGTGGTGGCCTACGACGACCCGAGCACTGGGCAGGGCTTCTACGCGGCACGGGCGTGGTGGTTGCTGCGCTGGCTGGGACACCGGGAGGTCTACGTGCTCGACGGCGGCTGGCCCGCCTACCTGGCGGCAGGTGGGGAGCCCAGTACGGAAGAACCGACACCGACACCTGCCACGTTCACGCCGGAGGTGCAGTGGGAGATGGTCGCTACTGCCGAGGACGTGGCGAGCCGGGGGGAGGGAACCCTCCTGATCGACTCGCGCGCGCCCGCCCGTTACCGGGGAGAGGTGGAGACCCTCGACCGCAAGGCCGGACACATCCCCGGAGCGGTGAACCGCGAGTGGGCCGGGGCGTTGAACGAGGGCGGGCGGTGGTGGGGCGGGGAGGCCCAAGCCGCGCGGCTGGAGGCTGGCGACGCCCCCACCATCGCCTACTGCGGAAGTGGAGTGAGCGCGACGCCCAACCTGCTCGCCCGGGAACTCGCCGGGGTGCCCCTGGGGCCGCAAAACCGCCTGTACGCCGGGTCGTGGAGCGACTGGATCAGTGACGATAGGCGGGCGGTGGCGAGTGGAGAGGAATAAGGGGACGGCGGGACGCTCATCCCGCTCGTGACCTCAGCGCGTGCTGCCGTATCCGCCTGAGCAGGCCGCTCCACGTTCAGGAGCGGTCGGTCCCTGCTCGTACTTGTCGAGGAAGGCCCCCAGCCGCTCGTCGGTGGGGTTCTGCACCTGAAGCTGGGCGTTCCAGGCACTCGCCACGACCGGGGCGGGCAGGCCCTCGTAGGGGCTCAGGAGGGTGTAGGGGCGGCCATCCACCAGCGTTTTCAGGGCCGCGACCCCCTCGGCGCCGAGGTCGGGGCGGTAGGTGATCCAGACGGCGCCGTGTTCGAGGCTGTGGACGGCGTACTCGTTGTAAAGGGGCTGGTCGTACACGCCGCAGTTTTGCCAGATGGCGTTGTGCGCGCCGCCCGCCGGGGGGTTCTCGGTGTAGACGAGCGAACCGGCGCGGTGGTCGCCGCCCTGGTACTCGAAGGTCTGGAGGCCCTCGATGTTCCCGCCACCGCAGGCGGCGAGGGTGAGGGGCAGCAGGGCGAGCAGGAGCGTCCGTTTCATCAGGCCCCAGATTAGGGCGAGAAGGTGAAAAGCACGCCCTCCGGAACACCATTGGCGTGGAAGGCTGGGGCATGACCGCTCCCGCCTCTCCCGCACCCCTCGCGGCCCTGACCCAGCCGATCATCTTCGTGGACACCGAGACGGGTGGGCGTGATCCCCTGCGCCACCCCCTGCTCACGGTCGGGCTGGTCACGCTGACCCCGCAGGGAGAGGTCACCCGGCCCCTGCACCTGCGCGTGCGTCACGAACGCTACGACGTGGAGGAGGAAGCGATGGCCGTCAACGGCATCGATCTGGAGGCGCACCACGCGGGCGCCCAGCCGCCAGAAGAGGTCGCGCAGGCGGTGAGGCGCTACGCCGGGGAGGTCGGGAGGGTCATGCTGGGCGGGCACAACCTGCACTTCGACACCGGCTTTCTGCGGACGCTGCTGCCGGACCTGGGGAGCGTGTTTCGGCGGGGGCGGGTGGATACCAAGCTCAGCGCGCAGTTTCTGATTCACGCGGGGCTGCTGCCGCGGAAGGTGGGGACGCCGCTCGACCAGCTCGCCGGGCATTTCGGGTTCGAGTACCGGGCGCACGACGCGCTGGAGGATGCGGCGGTGACGGCGCGGGTGTATGCGGCGTTGTTGCGGTTGACGGCGCGGTGAGGTGGGAGCGGGCAGGGGGCGCGGCAAGGCCTCACGGGCGGCAGGGGTGGCCGGGTCCTCCAAGGCGCAAGGTGTGATCTCGTCGCGTTCCAGTCGCTCACCCACGGTCCCGCCGCGCGAGTCGGGCAGTCCTCGGGCAGGATCGTCCACTTTCCGCCCTCCAGAGGGCCCCTGAACGAGTGGGGGCAAACAGCGCGCAAGCTCTTGATCTTCTCCCTCTTGAAGGTGAGGCCGGGTGAAGATGAATGGACCTTTCACCCACGCGCCCCCACCCAATCGTCCCTTCTCGTCGGTGGAGCACGCCTCACGTCCGACAGCCGCTCTCCCCGGTGCAAGAGGGGACGCACCCTCGCTTCGCCGCCCTCCCACCCAAACCGCCGCGACGCTCCCCCCTTGCGTGCGTTGCGTTCTCGCCCCTCCCGTCACCCTCCCGGGAACGCGCCGCAATTCCGGGCAGAGGGCGGTGGTACGCTCGGGGGCGGTTATGGACGCTTACGACGTAGTGGTGATTGGCGGCGGCCCGGCGGGGTACGTGGCCGCAATTCGCGCCGCGCAGCTCGGCCTGGGGACCGCCTGCGTGGACGCCTTCGAGCGGGAGGGCAAGGGCTCGCTCGGCGGCACCTGCCTCAACGTGGGCTGCATCCCCAGCAAGGCGATGCTCGACTCCAGCGAACGGTTCGAGATGATCACCCACGAGGCCGGGGAGCACGGCATTCAGGTGGACGGCGCGCGGGTGGACCTCGCCAAGATGCTGGGCCGCAAGGAAGCCGTCGTGGACAAGCTCACGGGCGGCGTGGCCTACCTCTTCCGCAAGAACAAGGTCACGAGCATCCACGGCCTCGGGCGCCTCGTCCGCCGCGAGGACGACGGCTGGATTGTGGACGCCGCGGGCACCGAGATCAAGGCGAAGAACGTCATCGTGGCGACGGGCAGCAGCCCCCGCGAACTGCCGCTGGCCCCCTTCGGCGGGCACGTGGTGGAGAACAGCGGCGCGCTCGCCTTCGAGCAGGTGCCGGGCAAACTCGGCATCATCGGGGCGGGGGTGATCGGCGTCGAGCTGGGCAGCGTGTGGCGCCGCCTGGGCGCGCAGGTCACCGTCCTCGAAGCCCTGCCCGGCTTCCTGATGGGCGCGGACGAGGCGATCAGCAAGGAAGCCCTCAAGCAGTTCCAGAAGCAGGGCCTGGAGTTCCACTTCGGGGTGCAGATCGGGGAAGTCCAGCAGAACGACTCGGGCGTCACCGTGACCTACGAGGAGAAGGGCCAGAGCGTCACCGCCAGCTTCGACAAGCTGATCGTCTCCATCGGCCGGGTGCCCCACACGGCGGGCCTGGGCGCCGAGGCCGCCGGGCTCGAACTCGACGAGCGCGGCTTCGTGAAGGTGGACGGGCACTACCGCACCAACCTCCCCGGCGTGTACGCGGTCGGCGACGTGATCGGCGGCGCGATGCTCGCCCACAAGGCCGAAGAGGAGGGCGTGGCGGTCGCCGAACTCCTCGCCGGGCAGGCCGGGCACGTCAACTACGACGTGATCCCCTGGGTGATCTACACCAGCCCCGAGATCGCCTGGGCGGGCCTGACCGAAAAGCAGGCGAAGGAGAAGGGCCTTCAGGTCAAGACCGGCCAGTTCCCCTTCAGCGCGAACGGGCGGGCGCTGGGGCATGGCGACCCGCGCGGCTTCGTGAAGGTCGTCGCCGACGCGGACACCGACCGCATCCTGGGCGTCCACATGATCGGCCCGAACGTCTCCGAACTCATCGGCGAGACGGTGACCCTGATGGAGTTCGGCGGCAGCGCGGAGGACCTCGCCCGCACCGTCCACGCCCACCCCACCCTCTCGGAAGTGATCAAGGAGGCGGCGCTGGCGACCGACAAGCGCTCGCTGCACCTGTAGAGAGCGGTCAGCTTTCAGCGATCAGCCGTCAGCAAAAGAGGGGGGTGGGGAGGCCGGGCGGCTTTCCCGCCCCCTCCTTTTGGTCCCTCAGCCGTGGTGGGCCGGGTCGTGGGCGAGGACCCGGCGCGTCGCCTCGGCGAGGATGTTTCGCACGTCCCCCGGCGTCTGGGCCTCGACGTACACGCGCACGACGGGTTCGGTGCCCGAGGCGCGGAACATGGCCGAGGCGCCGCCCGCCAGGAGGAGCTTCACCCCGTCGGCGGTCTTGCGGCCCTCGACGGGGTGCCCGGCGACCTCCTGGTACTCCCGCGCCTCGGCGAGCAGGGCGGCCTTGTCGAACCCGGCGCCGAGGTGCAGGTCGGCGCGGTCGTCGTGATGCCGGAACCCCACCTCGGCCTCGATCCCGGCGAAGAGGTCATCCAGACTCCGGCCCGTGGCCGCGACCGCCTCGACGAGGAGCAGGCTGTTGAGCAGGCCGTCGCGCTCGGGGATGTGCCCGCGCGAGGAAAGTCCGCCCGACTCCTCGCCGCCCATCAGGACCGCCTTGCTCTCGTCCGCCTGCCCCTCCAGAAACGCGTCGGTGATGTACTTGAAGCCCACGGGCGTCTCCAGCAGCTCCAGGCCCAGCCTCTGGGCGAGCAGTTCGATCACCCGGCTGCCCGAGACCGTCTTCACCACCCGCCCGCGCAGCCCGCGCCCGTGGAGGTGGCGCAGCAGCACCGCGAAGATCTGGTGGCTGTTGAAAAACCGCCCCCCCGCCGTCACCGCCCCCACCCGGTCGGCGTCCCCGTCGGTGACCACGCCGAGGGCCGTGCCCGTCTCGCCTTTCAAGAGGCCCGTCAGCTCTCCGAGGTTCTGGGGAATGGGCTCGGGGTTGACCCCGTAGAACAGCGGGGTGGGCTCGCCGTGCAGCTCGCGCAGGTCGAGACCCAGGCCCGCGTGCTGGGCGTAGCCGGTCAGCCACCCGCACCCGGCCCCCCCCATCGCGTCGTGGACGACGGTGCCCCGGTACGCGCGCAGGGTGCCGAGGTCGAGCTGACGGTCGAGCGCGGCGTAGTACGCCTCCCGGATGTCGAGGGGCTGGACGGTGCCCGGCGGGCCGCCATACGGCTCGGGACGTGCCAACGCCCGCTCGACCTCCGCGACCACCTCCGGGGTGGCGCTGCCCCCATAGCTCCCCTTGAGCTTGTACCCGCTGTAGGCGGGCGGGTTGTGCGAGGCGGTGATCATCACGCCGCCCGCCGCGCCGTGGTGGACGACCGCGTAGGACAGGGCCGGGGTGGGCAGATAGTCGGCGGCGAGAAGGACGTTCAGGCCCTCTCCCGCCATCACCTCGGCGACGAGGCGCGCGAACCCGGGTCCCTGAAAGCGCGTGTCGAAGCCAACGACGACGAGGGAGCCCCCCGAGGCCCGCAGCGCCTGGGCGTGGGCGCGGGCAACGACCCGCACGTTTCCGTAGGTGAAGTCCTCGGCGATGATGTCCCGCCAGCCGTCGGTTCCGAATTTGATGGGCGTAGGTCAGCGCACTCCGTTCCCCGGACTCCAGCAAGCGCGGCGACGGTCACCATTGACGAAACGGGGGGGTGGCCGGTATGCTTCCGGGCGTGCTGAAAAGCACCCCTTGAGAGGGCGGCGGCGCGCGGAGACAAGCGAACTGCTGTGGGTGTGGCCCCATCGTCTAACGGTTAGGACACTACCCTTTCAAGGTAGCGATACGGGTTCGAATCCCGTTGGGGTCACCAGAAAAAGCCTCCGCCTCGGCGGGGGTTTTTGCTGTCGAGGCCCCGCTATAGTAGCGCGCGTGACGCAGACCCCGGCAGAGCAGCCCGCCTTCACGCCGCCGGGGTGGGTGAGCTGGCTGATTGCGCTGGTCCCGGTCTTCCCACCGCTGTACCTGGCCGCACTGGGCTGCCTGGGCAGGCTGCGGACCCTGCCGCTCGCCGCCCGGTGGGTGCTGTTCTTCTTCGCGGGCACTCAACTCGTCGCGGCCCTGTTCACCCCCCGGCCCCTGATCTCGCTGGGGTTGGCCGCCGGGCGCACCCTGCTGATCCTCGCCATGATCGCGGCGGGAGCGTACCTGCGCGACAGTCGCAATCTCCGGCCCCTGCTGTGGGGCCAACTCGTCATCTTCGTGACGGCCTGGGGGTATACGCTCGCCACCCAGGGTTTCGCGGGAGTGCAGGAGCGGCTGGGGCACCCCTACTACTACATCGTGTCGCTGGGGCTCGTCGCGGTCGTGGCCCTGTGGATCACGGTGTTCTGGCGGGGAGGGCGGCTGTGGTGGCGTGTTCCCGCAGGCGCGCTCGCCGTCGTGACCTTTCTCGCCGCCGGGAGCCGGGGGCCGTTGCTGGCGCTGGTGGTGGGAAGCTTGGCGGCGCTGGGCCTGACGGGACGGCAACGGCGCTGGTGGGTGCTGGTGCCGGGCGTTCTCGTGCTCGCGCTGGCGGCCCTGACGAGCACCCTCAAGGTCCCGCTGGAGCCTGTGGAACGGCTGCTCAACGACCAGACCAGCGGGCGCGAGCAGGTCTGGCGAGAGGCCGTGCAGGGCTGGCAGACCAGTCCCGTCGGCGGCGTCGGCCCCTACCAGGGAGGACCGTACCTGACCTTTCTCTTCAAAGACGGGTGCCAGCTCACGCCCACGCTGGAGCGCAACGATATCTCCTGTCCGGAGTCGGTCAGCCGCTGGTCGAGCGTGTGGCTGATCGCCCATAACGTCTGGCTGCACTGGCTGCTGGAGACTGGAATCGTCGGAACACTCGGGCTGATCACCATCATGGGCTACGCCCTGTGGTGTGCCGTGCTCACCCGTGATCCCCTGACGCTCGCCCTGCTGTTCGGCTTCACGGCCATGAACGTGGTGGACGTGGTAGCTGCCCTGCCCAGCCCGCACTTCGCGGAGCTGTGGTGGGCGGCGGTGGGGCTCACGCTGGTCGCTTCCGGACGAAGGGCGGCAGATTCAACCCCCACCACAACGCGGATATTAAAAGGAGCAGAATTCCTCCGGCCAGCAACCAGCCAGACGAGGCCATCGCCGTAGGCTTCTGCATCACAGTGATTCGCGTGAAATACAGATAGCCACAACCCTGTGTTCCCGAAAGACAATCGACCTGCACGTTGATGTGGCTCGCCTGTGGAAAAGCCATCAACGAAACTGAGGGCCTGACCCCTGTTTGCTGGTCTCCACTTTTAATGGACACCACCATATCGTCCACACGGGTCGTCACACGGAAAGGTTCTTTCGCGTTGATCTCAAAAAAGGCGTCTACGGGTTTTATATCCTTCGGCCATTCAAGGGAAAAACTATTCGACTCGACGTTACGGTAGTAGTTGAGGCCGTCCGATACCAGCGGTCCAGTGCCCTGAATGGTCAGAAGACTCTGCGGAGCATCCAGCCACCAGTGTTCAACACCTAACCCTACGTCAGTCTGAGCCTCGTTCCGTAAAGGCGAAGTCAGAGTAAGCCGCGTCCAGAATTGCTTGACAGTTCCATATTTACAAATGGTGGAGCCACACTGGTATTCAATGGTCAACTCGTTTCGACCGGCGTGGGTGAAGGCGCCCAGCTCTCTGTTCGTATATCTCCCCTTCGGGAAGGTGTATGTATCGAGCAACCGACCGTTGAGGAAGACTCGGCCTGTCACCTCGGTGACAGGCGCGTGAACTTGATAGCGGTATTGAACGTACAATATTTCCGAGGTCGGAAAGGTCAAGGCCGTTTGTGTAGCGAGAGGGAGACGGTAGTGGGTGTCGCCTTCAGGTTGTGGGCTTGAAAACCCGCTCAGGCTCCAATCCTGCGGAACACTGGTGTTGAGGTCTTCTGCCCTGTGCTCACCCGTGGGCATGGCTACTCAGCATCGCTCTCAACGCCACCCACCGTTCCGTGTTCAGACTCACGTCCCCCGGCAGCGTCACGCCCGCCTGCGCCCGCGAGCCTTCCCGCACGTCAGGCTTCCTCCTCCTGGCGAGGTCGTACACGCTCTTACGCTCGGTGACGATATGCAGCACCTCGTCGGTGATCTCGGGGGCGTGGCGGACCGCCAAGGCGACCTGCGGCGCGATCACGTCCACGTAGTCCTGCCCCGTGAACACGTCGCTGAAGGCCACCGGGTACTGGAACTCGCGCGGGCGGAAGCTGGTGCGCAGAATCAGGTGCCGCCGCGCCGCGCGGGCCGCCTCCTCCGCAACGAGCTTGGTCAGCGAGTAGTAGTTCACCACGGGGCCGGGCGTGTCGTCCTCGCGGTAGTTTCCCGTTTCGCCGTGAAACACGTAGTCCGTGCTGATGTGGACGAGCTTGGCCCCGACCGTGTTGGCGGCGGCGGCCACGTGACGGGTGCCGACCACGTTCACCCGCCAGCAGCTCTCCCGCTCCCGCTCGGCCCCGCCCACGTTGGTGTAGGCGGCGGCGTGGACGATCACCTCGGGTCGCTCGCGCTCCACGGCCCTCATGACGCTCGCCGCGTCCGTCACGTCCAGCTCGGCGCTCGTGGGGGCCACGATGTCCGGCAGGAGGGTGCGCAGTTCCGTTCCCAACCGCCCGCTTCCGCCCGTCAGCAGAATTCTCATCAGCCCCGGTCCTCGGCCCACAGGTCCTCCCCGAAGTGATTCCAGGGGAGACGGCCCTCGTTGGGGTCTTCGATGTTGAACTGGGCGTCCATGCTGTAGAGCAGGGTGGCGCCGTCGTTTCCGGCCTGGTAGCCGTGCGCCACGCCGCTGGGAATGTGCACCAGCGTGGGCTGCTCGCCGCTGAGGACCAGCTTGCGCCGCACGCCGAGGGTGGGGCTCCCGGCCCGGCAGTCCACCAGCCAGACGGTCAGTTGCCCGCCGATCACACACCAGACCTCGTTCTGCTCTTCTTTGACGTGAATATGAAAGGCGTTCACCCGTCCCGGCGCCGCCCACGACACGCTGATCTGGCGGGGCACCAGGGCTCCGGGGAGGCCCTGCACCCCTTCCTCCCCCAGCCGCAGGTACTCCATGAAGGCGCCGTTCTCGCTCCGGTTCTTGCGGAGGGCGTGCGTCCAGACGCCCCCGATCTGGGGCGCGGGCGGGTAGGTCTCGAACTTGAGGATGTCTGTGAATTCGGGGGCCAGCTCGATCTTCATGGGTGCGTCCTGCCTTCCCGGGCGAGCTTGAGGAGGTAGCGCCCGTACTGGTTCTTGGCGAGGCGCTGCCCCTGCTCGCACAGGGCCTCGGTGCTGATCCAGCCGTGCCGCCACGCGACCTCCTCGGGCGAGGCGATCTTGAGGCCCTGGCGGTGCTCGATGGTCTGGATGAAGTGGCTGGCCTCCAACATACTCTCGTGGGTGCCGGTGTCGAGCCACGCGAAGCCCCGGCTCATCACCTGCACGTCGAGCAGCCCTTCTCGCAGGTACGCCGTGTTCACGTCGGTGATCTCCAGTTCCCCGCGCGGTGAGGGCCGCAGCCCCCTGACGATCTCCACCACGTTGTGGTCGTAGTAGTACAGCCCGGTCACCGCGAAGTCCGACTTCGGGACGGCGGGTTTCTCCTCGATGGACAGCGCCCGGCCCGCCTCGTCGAACTCCACCACCCCGTAGCGTTCGGGGTCCCTGACCTGATAGGCGAAGACGGTCGCGCCCAGGGGCCTGCGGCTGGCCGCCTGCATCAGGTCCGAGAGCTCGTTGCCGTAAAAGATGTTGTCCCCCAGGATCAGGGCACTCCCCTGCCCCGCCACGAAGTCCTCGCCGATCAGGAAGGCCTGCGCCAGCCCCCCCGGCTCGGGCTGCACGGCGTACTCCAGCCGCAGGCCCCACTGCGATCCGTCCCCCAGGAGTTGCCGGAAGCGCGGCGTGTCCTCGGGCGTTGAGATGACGAGGATGTCGCGGATGCCGCCCAGCATCAGGGTGGTGAGCGGGTAATAGATCATCGGCTTGTCGTAGATGGGGAGGAGTTGTTTGGAGACCGCCAGGGTCGCCGGGTAGAGCCGCGTGCCGCTGCCCCCCGCCAGGATGATGCCCCGGCGAGAAGAGGCGCCGCCCACAGGTTCACCCGTCATCGGCCCGTGTTCCCCGCCAGACGCTCGGCGTACTGCCGGTCGTAGTACTCGCGGAACTCGCCGCTGCGGACCTTTTCCCACCAAGGGCGGTTCTGGGCGTACCAGCGTGCCGCCTCGGCCACGGCCTGCCGGGGGTCGTACCTCGGCGCCCAGCCCAGCGCCCTCAGTCTGTCCACGTTCATGGAGTAGCGGCGGTCGTGCCCCGGGCGGTCGGTGACGTGGCGCACAAGATCACGACTGGCGCCCAGCGTCTCCAGCACGATGTCCACCATCTCCAGGTTGGTCATCTCGCGGCCCGTGCCGACGTTGTAGACCTCGCCGATTTCGCCGTGGAGCAGGACCGTCTCGATCCCGGTGCAGTGGTCGTACACGTGAGCGTAGTCGCGCATCTGCCGCCCGTCGCCGTAGACGGGCAGCGGCTCGCCGAGGATGGCGTTCGTGCTGAACAGCGGCACCGCCTTCTCCGGGTACTGGTACGGCCCCACGTTGTTCGCGCCGCGCGTGATCGTCACGGGCAGGCCGTAGGTAATGTGGTACGCCTGCACGAGCTGATCTGCCGCCGCCTTGCTCGCCGCGTAGGGGCTGCGAGGGGCGAGGGGATCGGTCTCGACGCTCTGGTGGCCGTCGGGGATGTGGCCGTACACCTCGTCGGTGCTGATGTGGTGCAGCCGGAGACCCAGCTCGCGGGCCACCTCCAGCAGGACGTGGGTGCCGCGCACGTTCGTGTCTGTGAAGACGAGCGGCCCCAGAATGCTCTGATCCACATGCGTCTCGGCGGCGAAATTGACGATCAGGTCGGTGGCGTTCTCCCGGCAGGCGGCGCGCACGCTGCCCAGGTCTGCGATGTCGCCCACCACCAGCGAGAGGTTCGGGTGGTCCCACAGGTCATGCAGGTTTTCCTTCCGGCCCGCGTAGGTTAGCTTGTCGTACACGACGACGCGGCTTTCCGGATGCTGGCCCAGCCAGTAACGCACGAAGTTGCTGCCAATAAAACCGCAGCCTCCCGTCACGAGCAGGTTCTTCACAACTTCTCCTTTGTCTTCTGCTGGTCCCAGTGGTAGCTGTGCATACTCAGCTTTTTCTTGATGGACAGAGAAAGCATCCGGTGACGCTTACCCACCTGGAAGCCTGTGAACTTGGCTGCGGCTTCGGCAACCACCCGCGGTAGCAGCTCAACCCGCCCATGTCTCAGGACGTACCGAACCTGCTCATATACAAATCGGAGTCCTTCACCACTCACTCTAGCTCCCGCCAGCTCTGGTCCGGCATCAGCCAGAAAAGCTCCCACATCGAAGTTGCGACGGAACTGCTGCTTGAGGGTGTAGTCATGTGAATGGATGACTTCGGCCTCCGCGACGTACCTGATACGGTGTCCAGCCCGTAGAAGTCTAGCGGCCAGTGTCATGTCCTCATTCATGATCACGTGTTCCGGAAAACCGCCCACGCTCCAGAAGGTGTCCACCCGAACGGCTGAGCAGACGTTGGAAAAGAAGAAGGCCTTAATGCCCATACGGGTGATATCTGCCTCATCGCGAGTCCGGCTGGTATCTGGGTAGTTGAAATAACGCGAGAACTTCTCCAGCAAAGACGCCTCCGGCCTGGGGAGCTGACGGGCGAAGGTCGCCACCGCTTCCCCGGACACGATGGGGCCGACCAACTTCTCAAGCCATCTTTCGTCAACCGCATGGGCGTCCTGGGTCAGAAAAACCAGAATATCGGAGCCGACCGCAAGGCGAGCACCGAGGTTACGGGTCCCACCATGATTGAAGAACGCTTTGGGGATGCGCACAACAGTGTAACCGATCCCTTCCAGCATCGCCGCACTCCCGTCGCTTGACTCAGAGTCGATAAAAAGAACTCGTTCCGGAAGATAGGTCTGTATAGAAAGTGCAGAAGTCAAATTAAGTATATGAGGAGTGGCATTAAGGGTAGGCACAACGACCATAATAGACTGTCTACTTCGACTAACGTTACTCATACAAAAAGCACCCAGGCAAGATTTTTCAGAAGACCGGACTTGAAAAACTTGTGCCTGACGAGAGAATAACGGCGTGAAGGGTAAGATAAATTCGGCAACTCGGAGTAGATTCTCGCCAATTCTACCCAGGAACTGTCGACATAACGCTGGGCGAAGGCACCTGCCTGTGCCGTACTCTCCAGCAAAGAAGTCCTGATCTGTTCTCTGTACTGAGACTGTTTTACCGGATTGATTGCAAAACGTTTGGCCCCTACATTATTGTCACGGTGCTGCCTATACAATACCGTCACCTCGGGAAGCCAGACGACCTTACCGAACGCACAAGCAACCATCGCCAGCCACCAATCATGCATCACGGCTCGATAGGGGATCGGCAGAGCTACCTTCAAGAGCGCCCGATTAACCATCATTGCGCAGCCAGTCACAGCGTTCTGGGTCACGATCAAGTTAAAATGGTCTCCCCAGCGTGGATCTATTGCCTGGTAGGACCAGAGTGAATCAGATATGGGACTGCCTGCCTCATCTATAAGACTCAAATCACTGTGAACAAGCAGAGGAGTATCCACACCATAGACGCTTTCATAGAATTGGATAACCTGTTCGAACCGGTCGAGTTTACCCGGCATCCACACGTCGTCCTGGTCCGCACAGTAGACATAACGTGCCGAGGTCTGGCCCAGCAGGAACGCGAAGTTCTCCTTGGGTCCTCCAGCAGGAGGATGGACCAATAGGCGGACCATGCTCTCCCGTCCCGCGATCCTTCTGAGCAGCTCCTGGGTTCCATCCGTGGACCCGTCATCGTGCACCAGCAGCTCATCACGTTCACCCATCTGAGACAAAATACTTTCGAGTTGCTGTTCCAAAAACCGTTCACCATTGTAGGTAGCAAGGACTATCTGTCTGTCAATCTGTGATCTCATTGTGCCTTCCTAAGTGAAAAAACTCCCCTACCGACCCTGCTTCTGTAAGCTGTTGATAATTTATGGATAAATATAAGTATGATGGTTGTAATGATAAAATACACCACTCTCGTTGAAAAGATGCTGTTTGTTCTGAGTTGATCGAGCAGTAGTGCATACAGCGCTGGGTACAATAGGACTCCCCAGGGGTTTAGTGAAATGTAAAGACTGTACAAATAATGTATGAATAGGTACGAAAATAGGATTACAAATAACCCCCATACACCAAGGTCTAGGAAGGAATATCCGTAAATGCTGAATGTATTATAACGCGGGTCCACGCCTAGGCGTGCGGCATACGCGAAATCATCCTCCCTGCTTTTGATAGGAACATGACCAAATACACCCTCATAGACCGCCTGCGTACCAAAGGCCTCACTAAGAAGAGGAACACCAAACGTGGACCTCAAGGTCCAATATAGGGGCTGACCGGTTCTATTCTGCGAGACAATCGTCGAGCCATGACTGAGCGATACAGAGTAGTACTTTCCCATTTCCTCGAAGCCACGCCCAAGGTTATCTCCATACCGTGCCGCCTGTAACCCGGCCACCCCAACAATAAGGAGCACACCAGAGATAAGCAAACCCATAAGTAGTCTGACACGCAACCTCGAAAGTAGGGCCGATGTTAGCATAATGGAGACAAGGGTATCCAAGAAGAGGATCCGAGCTCCATATAGGTTGGAGGCAGCGAACAGAAGCATTACAGGTAGCGCCAGCATAAGAAGTGACGAGCGGATGCCTTTATGCAGTACTAACGGCACAACAGCCACAGGCAGAATGTAATTTAAACTGATGAGATAACTGACCGTCCTGGGAGCATTATACTGCACATCGATGATAAATTGGGTACGGCCGAAATTTGCAATGGCGTTGGTCAAACCGCCGTACAACTCCACAAGTTGCCCTATAAGAAGTATATTTCCCAGGGAGACCATTACTATCAAGACAACGGATGCTTTCCATACCAACGGACCAAAGACAGTAGAAGCGGGTACCTTGAGCCTACTAGCCAGGCGCTCCCACAGGAGCGCATAGACTAAATATACGATTGCTGGAATCGAAACGAAAACAACATATGCAAAGGTGAATGACGATTTCCCCCAGATCAGAACAAGGGCGAGCACAGTCTGAAGGCTGATGATCCAGATGGGATTGAATACCAGCGCGAAGGGCTTCTTATAACTCATTATACGCTTCCAAAGTTTTTTGCCCTACGTCAGGCCAGGTCAGAGAAGGTGGGAAGGGTGGAGCGGGAAGGTTCTGGGAGAGGGCTTTTATTAAGGCTGCCCTCAAGCTCACTACGCTGTACGGCGTGCACACGAAAACATGTTCCTCTAACCAGTTGCCGAAATAGGTATCGACCGGGCAGAATTCCCGGGATGACACGACGATCTTGAGCCCGGAAGCCAGGGCTTCCAAGCTACTCAGCCCGGGAGATTCCCGAAAAGAGGGTAAGGCATGGACTGTATGCTCGTGCATAAGCTTGACCATCTCCTCCTGTGGCAGATGATCTTCTATCAAAGTGACGTTGTGTCTGGCCGCCTCGGCCCTCACGCGTTGGTTATATCTTAGATGATGACCTGCCCGGCCAATCAGGGTCAACTTCACGTCGGGCATCTTTGCCACCGCGCGTATCAGGGCAAGCTGGTTTTTGGTTGGCTCTATGCGCGCACAGCAGATGACCCCTGCTCTTCTGGCTGAGGGCTCCGGCCTGAAGATGCCGGTGTCCACCGCATTCATCACAACACGGTGAGGAGGCAGGTTAATGCCGAAGTCCCGCCGCAGGCACCTCATCTCTTCCTCCGAATTAGGCAACAGGAGATCGGCCGCCCTGATGGTGTCTCGTATCTCCGACAACCACCCCGAGCGGAAGGTCTTCACAGCTACCCGGAAAAACGGATGACTCAACGCCCAGAGTGGGTTGGGAACACCGAAGAAGCTGGAGAGCAGGCTGCTCTGTTGTGCGTGACTCAAATCCCACCATATCGTGGAGAAAACTGTGGGCTTACCGGCATGACGGGCCGCACGCAAAGCCGGCAGGGAACTTCTGGGCGTCTGGGCGTTAAAGACATGCACGATATCCGACCACTTCAGACTCTCGGCGGTCGGTTGACCAAGCCGGACCTGGACGCCCAACGCTTCCAGAGCAGCCGCCGTCTTTTGCAACTGAATAGTGTCTCCCCCAGGACGCGTAAGGGCGTCGGGCCGGGTTATAAATAAAACTTTCATCATAAAATCCCTGGAACACCTACCTGTCGCCTTTGTTTCCAATGAGACCAAACCCGCCACCCCAGGAGGACAGCAAGCGTCAATTCGCCAATCACCAATCCACAGGCTACGCCCCAGAAAGATAGACGGTGGGACAGAACCAAGAACATCGCAAAGGCGAACAGGCTGCTGATTGTGAAGGCGGTCGCGTACCAGGACGCTTCCCCGACATTGGTGAGATACTGGATTCCCAACAGATTGTTTAACACGCCAAAGACCACCCAGGGACTGAGCACGAAAAGAACATTGGCAAATCGCCTGTAATCGGCACCAAATAACCACTCCACACCGCCCAGCTCTGTCGTTACGATCATCAGGGCGGCCAACACGATTGATAATGTCAGGAGAGGAAGACCAAACCGCCGGAGAACAGACAGGCCTTCTTGGTACGAGGCCGTGAAGCTGGCGCTCACACGCGGGTAGATAGTCTGAGTCACAGGCGTGAGCATGCTGGCGACCCCTTTGCCTACACGCTCCACTGCCGCATAACCTCCGGCGACTTGGGCTCCCGCCGTGGCGCCGAGCACCAGAATCCCCGAGTTGGTCAGGAGGGTGCTGAAAATCGCGGTCTGGAAAATAGGCCAGCCGTCCGACAATTCGGTCCGCATACCGGCCAGGGAAGGGCGGGCACCTCGGCGGGGAGTCAGTTGCCCCGCCCTCCACAGCGCGAGGCCAACAGGCAAAGCGGTCCCGAGTGTCTGCGCCCAGAGGGCCACACCTACGTCCTGAGCCGAGCGCACCAGCGCCAACGTCAGGGCAGCCGCACTCACCCTCGCCGACAGCACCACCACACTTACCAGCGTCATGCGTTGGTAGCCCTGAAAGAGCCACAGCGGAGTCAAAGCATTCCCCAGAACCAGGATCCCGAGAGCCAGGGCTATCGAGGGCGTCAGCTTCAGATAGGGAATAAAGCTCACGGCCAGACACATCCCCACGGTGGCGAGGAGCGCCAGGATTATCCGGGAGGACATCACATTCACGTACACGTCCTGCACCTCCTGACCCTGCTCCAACATCGCCGCTACCTTACGCGTCGCCGACAGTTGAAACCCATAGTCAGTCAGGACCAGCCCGTAGGTGGCAATCGTCTGAAGGGTCGCCAGCCGCCCATAACCAACGACACCCAGGGTGTTGGCCAGGAAGGGAAGGAGAAAAAGCGGTATGACATAATTGGCAATCTGGACGATGTAGAGGGCACCGGCATTGCGAGCAACGTCAGCGCTTCTGGGTTTGGCTCTCAATATGCACCCTTCCCCCGAATGACCACCCGCACCGTCTGGAGCAGGATCACCATATCCAGCCACGGGCTCCAGTTGGTGATGTAGAAGTGGTCCATCCCCACCCGTTCCTCGTAGCTCGTGTCGCTGCGGCCGTTGGCCTGCCAGTAGCCGGTCATGCCGGGCCGCACCTGCTTGTACACGGCGTAGATATCCCCGTACTTGCAGACCTCGGCCTGCACGATGGGGCGCGGTCCGACCAGACTCATGGTCCCCAGCAGCACGTTGGCGAGCTGCGGGAGCTCGTCGAGGCTGGTCTTGCGCAGGAAAGCACCCGCCCGGGTCACGCGCGGGTCGTCCTTGAGCTTGTGGGTCGCCTCGAATTCGGCGCGAAGGTCCGCGTCGGCGTCGAGCATCTCCCCCAGCCGGGCCTCGGCGTCCTGATGCATCGAGCGGAACTTGAAGCAGTCGAAGGACCGCCCGTCACGGCCCAGACGGCGGGCCCGGTAGACGATGGGGCCGGGGCTGTCGAGCCGGATGGCGAGCGCGATCAGCACCAGCGCGGGGAGGATCAACAGTCCCCCCACCCCGGCGCCAACGAGGTCCAGGGTCCGCTTGATGCCGCGCGCCTGGAGGCTGCGCAGGTTGTTGCGAATCTCCACGCTGGCGAGGCTGCCGATGTTGTGCGGCTGGAGGGCCTGGTTGGGCACCCCGAACAGGTCGGGAATCACCCAGGTGATGGGAAACGCGCTGTACACGCTGTTGACGATCCGCTTCTGGGTCTCGGCGCGGGCGCTGGGAATCGAGATGATCGCCTGCTCGGTGCGGGGCTCGGCGAGCGCGAGGTCAATCGGTCCGATCACCGGAACCCCGTGAACCCGGCGGCCGTGCAGCGCGGGATTGTCGTCATACGCGGCGACCGGCTTCAGGCCGTAGGAGGGGTGGGTCTGAAGGTGGGCAATGGTCAGCGCGGCGGTGTGCCCGGCCCCGATCACGCTGACGGCCCGGCCATACCGGCCCGCCCCGACCAGCAGGCCGCGCACCGCGTACCGCACGAGCAGGGCCAGGGGTAGCGCGAGGGCCCATTCCATCACCACGCCGATGGCGCTGGGCGCAAAACGGGGCAGGGCGAAGGCGGCGGCGACCTGCACGACCGCGATTTGCAGCGTGCCGGTGGTATGCAGGCGCAGTTCCGTCTGGGGCGAACGGCCATACCCCGGATACAGTCCCTGGTAGGTTCGCCACAGCAGCCAGACCCCCAGCCAGATCAACGTGGTTTTCAGGCTGACCCGGCCTTGATCCGTGAAGCTGAGCAGGGCATTGGTCAGGGCGTGGGCCAGCAGCACGCTCGCCGCGTCCCCCAGGATCAGCGCCAGCGATTGAAACAGACTTCGCAGCCAGGCCGGCGCGGCGCGCTGGCCGGCGCGGGCGAGCGGCGCGGGGGCGGAGCGTTGAACGCTCATGATCAACGGGCTTCCTTGGTGCGGGGAGCGTAGCCGTAGCCGTAGGTCCGGACCTCCTGGTTGGAGGCGTCCACCTTGTTGATGATAAAGCCCATCACCGCCAGCCCCGCGCCCTGCGCCCGCCGCAGCACCTGCCGCACCGCCTGGAGGCTCGTCTTGCCCTCCTCGGTGACGAGCAGCACCGCGTCGGCGTGCTTGCCGATGACAAGCGCGTCGGCGATGGCCAGCAGAGGCGGGCTGTCGATGAGCACGAGGTCGTAGTGCTGACCCCAGCGACCCAGCAGACTCCCGAGGTCGGGGCGGTTGAGCAGGGTCAGGCTGTCGTGCAGTCCCGGACCGGCGGGCAGCACGTGGACCCCCTGCTCCGCCTCCATCACCTGAACGTTCTCGGGGGCGCGCAGGGCGTCTTGAAAGGTCCGTGCCCCGCCCGTCCCGCTGAGCTGGTGCCAGACGTGCTCGCGCTCGTACTTGTCCCACACCTCCTGCTGGGTGCCCCGGCGCAGGTCCGCGTCGATGATCAACACCCGCTTGCCGCTCTCCGCCAGACCGTCCGCCAGGGTGGCGGTGAGGCTGCTCTTGCCCTCGCCGGGCACGGTGGAGGAGATCATCACCCGTCTGCCGGGCTGGTTGCCCAGACGGCCCAAGAGGTTGACCCGCAGGAACCCCACCGCCTCGTAGAGCCCGGCCTGCCGCGCCGCCCGCACGATGCCGCTGAAGACCACGTCGCGGCGGCGCAGCCGGGGAATCGAGCCCAGCGTGGGCAGCCCGAAGTTCAGCAGGTCCTCCTCGCTGCGGACGGTGCGGTCGAGGACGGTGCGCAGCGCCGCGATCCCGGCCCCCAGCAGCAGCACGAGCAGCCCGGTCAGGACGGCGTTGCGCAGCGGCTTGGGGGCGACGGGTTCGAGCGGGGGCACGGCGGGTGCGACGAGTTCGAGCGAGCCGGTCGCGCCCTCGGCCTGGATCGTCGCCTGGGCGAGGTTGCGCTGGGCGCTGGCGCGGGCCGCCACCAGGGTCTGGCGCTCCAGGTCACTCAGGGTGCCCGCCGCGAGCTGACGGTCGACCTCCGCGAGCTGGGCGCGCAGGCTCGCCTCGGCGCGCTGGACGCCCCGCAGGGCCCGGCCCTGGTCCCAGTTCAGCAGCGCCTGCGCGGTGATGTCGGCGAGCAGGGTGGCCGCCTGGGCGCTCGGCCCCTGGGCCGTCACGGTGTAGATGCCGTTGCCGCCCGGATCGAGGCGGCTGAGCAGCTCGACCGTGCGCACGTCGCGCTTTTGCAGCTCCTCTTGCAAGTCGCCCGCAATCTCGCTGCGCACGGCGGGCGCCAGTTGGAGCTCGGCCCGCACCCGCCGGATCACCTCGCCGAGCACGATGGGGCCCTGCAACGCCTCCTGAAGGGCCCCCTCCGGAAGGGGCGGGGCGGTCACCTGCGAGTCGCGCAGGGTACCCACGTCACCGTTGCCGGTGGTGATCAGGCTGGACGAGGCCTCGTACACGTCGGGCTGGGCCCGCGACCAGAGGTACACCGCGAGTGCCAGCGCCAGCGCCGTGAGCAGGATCGCGGGGAAGCGCCGCCGGACGCCGTGCCACAGCGTTCCGAGATCGACCTCGTTTTCCGCCTCGCGTCCGGAGCGGCCCGCCGGGTAGACCTCCGGGTCCCGTTGCATGATCACGCGAAGCGCTCCAGTTCCGGGTGCGCCTTGAGCTGCTGCACGACCTTCTTGATGTCCTGGGTGCGGTCCTTGCGCACGACCAGCGTCACCTCGGCGGTGCGCACGACCACCACGTCCTCCAGCCCGATGGTGGCGATCAGGTCGTCGCCCTGGGTGGTGTAGAGGATGGCTCCCCCGGTGTCCAGGCCCACATGCCGCCCGACCGCCACGTTCGCGTTCTCGGTCTTGAGAAGCCGCTCCAGCGCATTCCAGTCGCCCAGGTCGTCCCAGCCGAACTCGGCCGGGATCACGACCACCTGGTCGGACTTCTCCAGAATGGCGTAGTCGATGCTGATCTTCTCCAGCGTCGGGAAAACGGCACGCACGCCCGCGAGCGAGCGGCCCTGGCCCACCGCCTCCCTCAGGCGCGTGTACATCTCGGGCTGGTGCCGCTCGAAGGCGGCGAGGACCGAATCCACCCGCCAGAGGAACATGCCGCTGTTCCAGGTGTAGCGGCCGTCGGCGAGGAAGGCCTGGGCCCTCTCCGCGTCGGGTTTTTCCGTGAAGCGGCTCACCGCGTAGGCGGGCAGGTCGCCGCCCAGCAGTTCCTCACCCGCCTGGATGTAGCCGTAGCCCGTGGCCGGGTAGGTGGGGGTGATCCCGATGGTGACGAGCCGCCCAGTCGCGTCGGCGACCTCGATGGCCCGGCGCATCACCCGGTCGAAGGCCTCGGCGTCGGTCACGCGGTGGTCCGCCGGAAAGACTCCCATCACCGCCTGCGGGTGCTCCTGCGCCAGCCGCAGCGCGGCGTAGAGCACGGCGGGAGCGGTGTCACGCGCCACGGGCTCCACGAGCAGATTCTCGACGGGCATGTCTGGCAGGTGGTCGAGGACCTGGGTGCGGTCGTCGCCGCCCGTCACGACCATCACACTCTCGGGTTCCCCGCTCACCCGGCACAGGCGGTCGCTCGTCGCCTGAAGCAGGCTGCGCCCCGTCTCGTCGAGGGTCAGGAATTGTTTGGGGCGGTTGCGGCGCGAGAGCGGCCAGAACCGCTCGCCGCTGCCGCCCGCCAGAATGACCGGGACGAACGCCGTCATACCCGGGCGCCCCAGACCCAGAGACCCTGTTCCCGGCCGCCCTGTGGCCCGGCCCGGGACGTCTCGACATTTCGCATCGGTCCGCGACCTGCACGTCGTGCCGCCAGACCCCGTCTAGAATTTCTCATCGCGTCTCCTGAAGAAGCTGCCCCAGCGGGGCCATCACCTGAACGTTATAGCAAGAGAGCCAACCCTTGGGGAATGCCGAGCAGGGCCGCCCTCACCCCGTACTCAGCCTCCGGTCAGCTTGGCGCTCAAGCCGTGAAGGGCGGCCGCCCGTGAGGGGGTGGGGGCCGGGGGTGAGCCTTCCCTCACGACCCGGTGAAGGGGTGAGGGCCTACACTGCCCAGCATATGAAGGCGATCATCCCCGCTGCGGGCCTGGGCACCCGGCTCCGCCCGTTGACCTTTACCCGTCCCAAGCCCGTGCTGCGTGTCGCGGGCCAGCCCATCATCCGGCACGCCACCCGCACGCTCGCCGACGCCGGAATCACCCAGATCGGCGTGATCGTCTCGGAAGTCACCCGTGAGGAGATCGGGGACGCCCTGCGCAAGGTCGAGGGGATCGAGGTCACCCTGATCGACCAGCACGAGCAGCTCGGCCTGGGCCACGCCGTCATGATGGCGCGCGAGTGGGTGGGCGGGGACGATTTCTGCGTGTACCTGGGCGACAACCTCTTCGAGTTCGGCGCGCGGCCCTTCGTGGACCGGTTTCGCCGGGAGCGGCCCACCGCCCTGATCGCCCTGGTGGAGGTGCCCGACCCCACCGCGTTCGGGGTGGCCGAGCTCGACGGCGAGCGCATCACCCGCCTCGTGGAGAAGCCCAAGAATCCGCCGAGCAACCTCGCGGTGGCGGGGCTGTACTGCTTCACGCCCGAGGTCTTCGGGATTCTCGAACACCTGCCCCCCTCGGCGCGCGGCGAGTACGAGATCACCGACGCGATCCAGGGGCTGATCGACCGGGGCGGGGCGGTCCTCGGGCAGCGGGTGGAGGGCTGGTGGAAGGACACGGGCCGCCCCCTCGACCTCCTCGACGCCAACCGGCTGCTACTCGAGCGCATCGAACTCGACGTGCAGGGCACCGTCACCGACTCGCGCCTCACGGGCCGGGTGGTCGTCCCCGCCTCGGCCCAGGTGATCCGCAGCAAGATCGTCGGGCCGGTGATGCTCGGCGAGGGCGTGATCATCGAGGACGCCTACATCGGCCCCTTCACGAGCATCGGGCGTGACAGCGTGATCCGCAACGCCGAGGTCGAGCACAGCGTCATCGACGCCGAGGCGCGGATCGAGTGCCTGAGCACCCGCCTCCAGGACTGCCTGATCGGCGTGCGCGCCCAGGTGCGCGGCGGGCGCAAGGTGCCGAGCACCCACAAGCTCACCCTCTCGGACGCCAGCGTGGTCGAACTGGCGTGACCGACCTTAGGCGCCTTCCCGAAGGGTTGGTGGCCCCGGTGGACGACGGCGCCTGCGACCACCTGCCGGGCAGGCGGCTGCCGCCCGTCTCCCTGACCGCGACGGACGGGAGTGTGGTGGACGTGTCCGCCCTGCCGGGGCGAACCGTGCTCTACGCCTACCCGCGCACCGGGCGCCCCGGAGAACCCCTGCCGACGAGCTGGGACGTGATCCCGGGCGCGCGCGGCTGCACGCCGCAGTCCTGCGCCTTCCGCGACCACCACGCCGAGCTGCGGGCGGCGGGGGCCCGCGTCTTCGGGCTGAGCACCCAGGATTCGGCGTACCAGCGGGAGGCGGCGGGGCGGCTGCACCTCCCCTTCCCCCTGCTCTCGGACGCGGGGCTGGACTTCACCCGGGCGCTGGGGCTCCCCACCTTCACGGCGGACGGGATGACCCTGCTGCGGCGGGTGACGCTGATCGTGCGGGATGGGGGGGTCGAGCACGTCTTTTCCCCCGTCTTCCCGCCCGACCGGAACGCGGCGGATGTGCTCGCGTGGCTGGAGGCGCACCCCGCCTGAGGCGCGGCCGGAGCGTGCCGGGAACGCGGTGACGGGGGGGCGGCGGGCCTATCATGGGGGGATGACCGATACGCCCCGTCTTCACCTGGGTTCGCTGCTGCGGACGTCTTCGGACGCTCACGCGGCGGGGAGCCTGGGTCACCTCAGCTACGAGCAGGGCAGCGAGACCCAGACCCTGCGCTTCGTGCGGCCCGCGCCCTTCCGGGTCGATGTCAACCCGCTCGGCGGAAACGAGATGTACCTCCAGGGCACCTTCGCCCCCACCCTCGTGATGGAGTGCGCCCGCTGCCTGCGCGACGTGGAGGTGCCCCTCGACCTGCGGCTGGGCACCCTGCTGCGCTACGACCCGTCGGTGGCCGAGCCGCACCTGGAGGAGGCCGAGACGGGCGAGGAGGTCCTCGTCTTCGGCGACCCCGACCTCGACCTGAGCGCCTACCTCGCGGAGACGGCGCTGCTGCAAGCCCCCCTCACCGTCCTGCACGCCCCCGACTGCAAGGGCCTGTGCCAGGTCTGCGGCCACGACCTCAACGAGGGGCCCTGCGAACACATGGCCCAGGTCCCGGTCGAGGAAATCGACGACCTGCTGGGCTCGCCGGAGGGGTCGGTGCACGCCACCCAGAACCCCTTCGCCGCCCTGCGCGACCTCAAGCTCCCGGAGGACTGAGGGTGGCCGGGCAAGAGGCGCCGGAACTCACCCACTTCCGGGACGGCCTGCCCCGCATGGTGGACGTGAGCGGCAAGGCGAGTACCCCGCGCACCGCGACCGCCGAGGGCTGGGTGCGCCTGCCCCCCGAGGCGCGGGCAGCGCTGGAGGCGGGCGCAGGCCCCAAGGGAGACCCCCTGACCGTCGCCCGGCTGGCGGGGCTGGCGGGCAGCAAGCGCACCGCCGACCTCGTGCTGCTGTGTCACCCCATTCCCGTCACGGGCGCCGACGTGCAGGTCACGCTGGAGGAACAGGGCGTGCATGTCGTCGCCACCGTCCGCACGACCGCGCCCACGGGGGTGGAGATGGAGGCCCTCACCGCCGTCACGGTCGCGGCGCTCAACGTCTACGACATGCTCAAGGCGGCGAGCAAGGCCATCGAGGTGACGGGGATTCGCCTGCTCGCCAAGACGGGCGGGAAGAGCGGCGACTACCGGGCGCCCGGCGTCTAGGCAGGAGCCGGGAACCCGGCCGGGCGAGCGCGCGTAGAGGGATCGTATGGCCCTGGACCACGACCTGTTGGAGTTGCTGCACTGCGAGGCGGAGGGAGACCTCACCCCCGCCGAGCGCGAGCGGCTCGTTCAGCTCGGTCACCGTCCGGAGGTCGAGGACCTCCGCCGCCGTCTCGCCCGGACGACGGCCGCGCTGAGCGCCCTGGAACGTCCCCTGCCCCGGCACCCTTGCGCGGCGGAGGTCGCCGGGGAGATCTCGTGGAGCGCGCGGCTGCACGCCCCCGCCACACCCGGTCTTCCCGGGCGGGTGGCCGCGCTCGTGGCGGCGGAGGTGACCCTGGACGCGCGCCTGGCCGCCTCGCCCCCGCCCGGTCCGGCCCGCAGCGTGGCGGGGGAGGTGGCGGAACGGGTGCGGATGGCGGCCCTCCTCGCCCCTCCCCCGCTGGTGCCGGGCGTGGCCCCACGGGTCGCCCCGGAGATCGCGTGGGCGGCGCGGCTGGACCGGCCTGCCCCGGCCCTGCCCGTGGGGTTGGCGGGGCCGCTGGCCTCGCGGATCGCCCGGGAGGCGGCGCCGCAGGTCCCGGTGCCGGACGCCGCCCCGGCCCCCGTTTACAACCCCGCGCCGCTGCTGCTGGTGTCGGGGCTGCTCGCGGGGCTGACGCTGCTCGCGGTCACGACCGCGTGGCCGAATCTGGCGGCGGGGGCAACGGTCCTCCAGACGCTGGTGGCGCAGGTCTCGCCGCTGGCGGGGGTGGGGCTCGCCCTGCTGCTCGCCGTGAGCGTCCTCGTCGCGTGGCGGCCCACGCCCGCCGTGCAGCGGTTCGGGGCGGGGGCCTTCGTGCTGTGCGCCGTGCTGACGCTGCCGCCCCTGTACGAGGCTTTCGGGCGCAGCGGCGTGACGGTGGGGCACGACGTGACGGTGCGCGGTCCCGTGAGCGGCAACGTCATCGCCGTCGGCGGCCACGTGACGCTCGCCCCCGGGGCCCGGGTGGACGGCGAGGTGATCACCCTCCTCGGCGACGTGCGGCGCGAGCCCGGCGCGCGGGTGTCGGGCCGGGTGAACGCCCTGCTGGGGCACGCGCCGGGGGACGCGACCGCCCTGGAGACGGCGCCGCCCCCCGGGCTGAGCCTCGCCACCGCCACCGCCTTCCGGCCCCTGCTGGGCTGGCTGGGGGGCGCGGCGTGGAGCCGGGTCTTCGTGGTGCTCACGGGCGCCATGCTGCTGCTGCTGTTCGTGGCGGGGGTCGCCCCCATGCTCGCCCGCCGCCAGCGTCACGCGCCGCTGCGGACCCTCGCGCTCGGGGTGCTCGCCCTCGCCGTGTTGATCGGCCCGGCGCTGGGGCTCGCGCTCGTCGGGCTGCTCGTGCCCGCGCTGCTCGCCACCGCCTTCGCGCTGCTCACCGTCGCCACCGGCCTGAGCGTCACCGCCTACGACGCGGGCCGCGCCCTCGCTTACCGCCTGCGCCTGCCCCTCCCCGACGCGGTGGGCGCGCTGCTGGGGCTGTGCACCGTCGCCGCCTCCCTGAGCGTGCCGCCGCTGGCCCTCACCCTAATGCTCGTGGGCGGCGCGTGGGGCGCGGGCACCCTGCTCCTCACCCGCCAGGGGCAGGAGGCGGGAAGAGGCGCGCGGGCGTAGCGGACAAAAGGGACAGGGCCGGAGCATTCACACTCCGGCCCTTCCGACTCCGCGCTCCTGAAGGGCTCAGTTCAGGATGCGCTTGAGGTGCAGGTAGATCTCGTACCAGTCCTGCTTGTCGCGGGGACGCTTGCCGCGCAGCTCGATACGCGACAGGGTGCGAACCCAGTCGGGCGTGAGCTGACCGCCGAGCGTGGGGTCCGCCACGAGGTCGGCGAGCCCCTTGGGCAGCGCCCCCTCGGTCGAGTCGCCATAGAACTCGACGCCTTCGAGCAGGTCGTGCACCGTGATGGTGTAGGCCCCCGCCAGCGTCTGGAGGGTCTCCAGGCTGGGGTTGGTGCGCCCGCGCTCCAGGTCGCTGAGGTACGGAACGCTGATCCCGGCGGTCTCGGCCACGTCCTTGAGCCGCAGCCCGCGTTCGCTGCGCAGTTCGCGGAGTCTTTCGTGCAGTTTCATCTTTCACCTCCTTGGCTGCGGCGTCGCCTCGCCTCCCCGGTTCCTGCCGGGCAGGACGGGAAGGTGTGCCGCCTGGGGGCGGAGCCGACCCGCCAAAGGCAGTTGCCTGTGGGCAGAATGGGCCACCCTTGATCGGAGTGTAACACCGGCCCCCGGTACGGTCAATACAGAATCAGGTCCTCTTCTTCTTGCCTCCCCTTAGACAGTCTGCTATTATCGTAATCAAAGGATGAATTTGCAGCTCAGCCGCAACGCCCGGTTGTGGCTGAGCATTCGAGGAGGAGGGCGGCCTATGCGCGCACTGGACATGATTGCCGAGAGTATCCGGGTCGGGTACGTTCACCCCACCACCGTCCTCAACACCCTGATCGAGACCGAGAACGAGGGCGGGCTGGGGGCCGTGCGCCGGGTCGAGCGCCATCTCACAGTCGGGAACCTCGCCCTGCGCGAGCGCGGTCACCCCCACCAGGAGCTCGCCCAGCTTTGGCTGGGGGCGACCCGCGCCTACCTCGTCACCCAAGCGGAGCGTAGGCAGGCGGTGTAGGTACGGGCAGGGCAGAGGGCCGGGGTCAAGCTGCCCCGGTCCTCTGCCTTTTCTCTTCAGCCCTCCGCCTTCAACCCGTAGATGTCCTCGTACTTCGCGTGCAGGTAGGCGACGTAGGGATCGGCGGTGAGGGGGCGCCCGGTGGCCCGTTCGGTGAGTTCGGCGGGCGTGAGGCTGCGGCCGTGCCCGTGGACGTGCCGGGCGAGCCACGCGAGGAGGGAACCGTACTCGGCGCGCCCGACCCCCGCTGCGACCTCCGCGTCCCGCCTCGCCGCCTCCAGGAGCTGCACGCTGAGGAGGTTGCCGAGGGTGTAGGTCGGGAAGTAGCCGATCAATCCCGCCGACCAGTGGATGTCCTGCAAGACCCCCTGCGCGTCGTCGGGCGGCGTCAGGCCCAGGTACTCCCTCATCTTCGCGTTCCACGCCTCCGGCAGGTCGGCCACCCGCAGCTCGCCGCCCAGCAGGGCGAGTTCGAGTTCGAAGCGCAGCATGATGTGGAAGTTGTAGGTCACCTCGTCGGCCTCCACCCGGATCAGGCTGGGCCGGACGCGGTTGACGGCCCGGTAGAGCGTCCCCGCGTCGAGGCCCGCCGTGACCTCGGGTGCCACCTCCGCGAGGGCCGAGAGGTAGCGTTCCCAGAAGGGACGGGAGCGGGCGAGGAGATTCTCGAACATCCGCGACTGGCTCTCGTGGACGCCCAGGCTGGCCCCCGCCGACACGGGCGTGCGTTCCCAGCGCGGCGCCACCCCCCGCTCGTACATCGCGTGCCCGGTCTCGTGCCAGGTGCCGAACAGGCAGGCGGGCCAGTACTCCTCCACCCGGGTCGTGATCCGCACGTCCTCGCGGCTGAAGTTCGTCTGGAAGGGGTGGGCGCTCTCGTCCTGCCGCGAGAAGTCCGGCCCCAGCCCGAACGCCTCGCCCGCCACCCGCCACGCGAAGGCCTTCTGCGCCCCGAACGGAAAGGGGCGGGTGAGCACGCCGTAGTCCGCCGCGTCCCCCGCCGCCGTGATGCGCCGCAGCAGGGGGAGGGTGCGGTCGCGCAGGTCGGCGAAAACCTCCCGCACCTGCCGGGCCCGCATCCCCGGCTCGTACTCGTCGAGGAGGGCGTCGTAGGGGTGGTCCTCGTACCCCAGGAGATCGGCCTGGCGCCGGGCGAGGTCGAGCATCTTTTCGAGGTGGGGCGCGAAGGTGGCAAACTCGCTGTGCTCGCGGGCGTGGAGCCAGGCGTGGTGCGCCTCGTTGCGGGCACGGGCCGCCTCCTCGACAAACCCGGTGGGCAGCCGGACCGCCTTGTCGAGGTCGCGGCGGGTCACCCGCACGACGGCGGCGTCCGTCTCGTCGGCGGGGGTGCCCACGGCGTCCAGCAACTCGGCGGTGCGCGGGGAGGTGAAGAGTTCGTGCGCCAGCCCCTCCAGGGTCGCCATCTGGAGGCCCCGCACCCGGGCTCCCTCGGGGGGCATCTGCGTCTCCTGGTCCCACGACATCAGCCCGGCGGCGGCCTCCAGGTCGCTGACCTGCCCGAGACGACGCTTCAGTTCGTCCATGCTCATGCCCGCAGCCTAGCGCCCGGCGGCGGCGCTACGTCATTTGGCGGGGGGCTCAGCTCACTGCCAGCGTTCCCACTCCTCTCCCGCCTCACCGAGGAGCAGCGGGCGCACCTCGCCGATCAGGTACAGGCTCCCGCACAGTGCCGCGAGCCCACCGGGCGGGAGGAGGTCGAGCGCGGCCTCCGGCGAATCCGTCAGGTGAACATTCAGTCCCTCGAAGTGTGGGGCGAGGTCGGCGGGATCGGCGGCGCGCGGGCTGAGGACGGCGCGGGTCAGGATCACCTCGGACGCCACCTCACGCAGGGCCGCCGCCACCCCTGCCACGTCCTTGTCCGCCGCCGAGCCGAAGACGACGGGAAGACGATCCAGCCCCAGCCCCCGCAGGGCCGCCACGAGCGCCCGAGCCCCGTCCGGGTTGTGCGCCCCGTCGAGGAGCACCCGCCCCCCCCGCCACGGCAACGCCTCCAGGCGGCCCGGCCAGCGCACCCCCGCCGTGCCCGCCCGGATCGCCCCCTCCCCCACCCCGAGGCGGTGGGCGGCGGCGGCGGCGAGCGAGGCGTTGCGTGCCCCGTGTTCGCCGAGCAGTGGGGTGTGGAAGGACAGGGCCGTCCCCGGCAGCCTCAGGCGCACGTCCCAGCCGTCCCAGCCGAGTGGAGCTGTCTCCAGCGCCACCTCCCGCCCGAGGGCCCACAGGTCGGCCCCCCGCGTCTCCAGCAGGGGCAGGAGGTCGGCGTCCACCCCCGTCACGGCGGGGCGCCCGGCGCGGAGGATGCCCGCCTTCTCGCCCGCGATGGCCTCCCGCGTGTCGCCCAGGATGGCGGTGTGGTCGAGGGCAACCCCTGTGACCACGCTCAGAACCGGGTCGAGGACATTGGTGGCGTCGAGCCGCCCGCCGAGGCCCACCTCCATCACGGCCACCCTTCCTCCAGCCTCGGCGAAGAGCAGGCAGCCCAGGGCCGTCACGATCTCGAAGAAGGAGGCCCCCTCCGCCTCGGCCTGGGGCCGGACACGCCCGAGGGCTTCCCGCACCGCTTCCGGCGAGCACTCGCGGCCCGCGACCACGAACCGTTCGGAAAAGCGCGTCAGGTGCGGGCTGGTGAAAAGACCCGCCCGCTCTCCCGCCGCCGTCAGGATGGAGGCCAGGGTCGCGGCGGTACTCCCCTTGCCGTTCGTGCCGCCGACGAGCACGGCGCGGAAGTTTTCCTGAGGGTCACCCAGGCGGGCGAGCAGGGCGCGCACCCGGGAGAGGCCCGGATGAACGCCGAAGCGTTGCCGCGCGAAGAGCCACTCCAGGTCAGCCGTGGGGGTCATGCGGGCAGGATAGGGCGCCGGGGGGAGTCTCCCCTCCCTGGTCAGGCACTCGGTGTGAAGTAGGCTTCGAGCGTCGGCACGATCTGCTTCTTGCGGCTGATGCGCCGGCCCAGATCGGCGAGGCCCTCCCGGGGCTCCACCCCGAACGCCTCGCGCAGCACCTTCTCCTCGGTCGCCGACAGCACCAGGGTCTTGTTCGTCTCGTTGAGGATGTCCACGACCGAGAGGAGCACGCCGTTGAGACCGTCCTCCGCGCGGGCCCGGTCCATCGCGCCGAGGAGTTCGGCGCTGCGACCCAGGACATAGGCGGGGTTGGTGGTCTCGATCACGCCGATGCCCCACTGTTGCAGGGTCTGGGGCTGCGCCGGGTCACCGAAGGGAAAGAGCTTGTAGTCCATCCGCAGCAGGGTGTCGGCGGGCGTGTCCCCCAGGTCGCTCTTGGCGGCGAACATGGCGAGCGCGTAGGCTTCCACATCCCCGATCTGCGCGACCGGCGCCAGGAACTCCACCGCCGCGCGGTCGTCCGGCGTGGTCGTGGGGCTGCGGAAGTGCAGCGTGTCACTCAGGATCGCGCTGAGCATCAGCCGCGCGTCGGTCCGTTCCACCGTCAGCCCGGCCTCACGGTGAAGCTTGAGCAGAATGGTCGCCGTGCTGCCGACCGGCTCGAAGCGCAGGTAAGGCGGTTGCGCGGTCGTCAGGTCGCCCAGCTTGTGGTGGTCCACCACCCGCGTCACCCTCAGCTCGGAGAGGTTGGGCACCGACTGGGCGCTCTCGTTGTGGTCGACGAGGGCCACCTCCGCGCCCGCCTCCAGCTCGGGCAGGAGTTCGGGCGCCTCCACCCCCGCCCCCCGCAGCACGAAAGGCGTCTCGAAGTTCAGCTCCCCCAGCCGGTAGGCCCTCGCCTCTCCCCCCTGACGGCTGAGCAATCGGGCGTACACGAGGGCCGAGGTGATCGCGTCGGTGTCCGGGTTGGTGTGTCCAAAAACAGCCAGCATGGCGAAATTGTAAGGCCCAGGGCAAAGGCGTGGGCAAAAAGAAGAGGCCCCGAAGGGCCTCCTCGCGAACGGAGTGGTTTAGAAACGGAAGGTGTAGGCGACCTTGAAGCCCTGCGCGATGCTCCGGCCGGTGTTGGTGTACGCGTTCGTGCCGGTCGTGGTCGGGCGGAAGTCGTCGTGGTAGAACACGCCGTAGTTCGCGGACAGGCCGTTCCAGCTCACCTGAGCAAAGAGGCCCTGCGCACGGCCACTGTTGGCGCCGAAGTTGCCGCCAGTGTAGGGATCGCTCGCGCCGCCGAGGGGGCTGCGGTAGAAGCGGTCCGACGTCGCGCTGTAGGTCGCCGTCGCCGCGCTCGCGCTGCTGGCGGTGAGCGTGCTGCCCACACCGAAGCCCTGGTAGTAGGCGTAGCCGAGGCTCGCGCTCAGGTTAGGGGCCAGGAAGCGGTTGAAGGTGACGCCGGCCTGTCCAAACAGCTCCGTCGTCGTCCCGTTCGCCACCTGAACCTGACGGCCCACGTTGCTGATGCGGTTGGCGAAGTTCACGAACAGGCTGGGCTGGAGGGGCACGGCGGTCAGCGGCTGGGTGCTGAGCTTCACACCGTACTTGACGGTGTTGTAGGTGCGGGCGTCATCCGTCGTGGCCGCCGTACCGTTGAAGTCCACGGCCGCGTCGTTCGGCGTGGTGAACAGGTGGTAGCGCGCGAACGGCTCAACCCGCACCCCGAAGAGCGTGCCGGTGTAGTTGCCGTACACCTGGAAGTCGTTGATGTCGTCGCCGTAGAAGCGGGCGTACGCACCGGTGAAGCTCAGGCCCCGGATCAGCGCGTTGGGAGCCGCGCCGTTGTGCTGGAGACGCGCACCGAACGTGCTGGAGAACGCGAACGGCACGTCCGCCACGTCCATGTAAGGGGTGCTGCTGTTGTACAGGAAGCCGTTGCCGTCGGGACCACGGTAGTTCAGATCCGCATGAATCACCGCGTCGTTCAGGGTCGCCCGGTTGTAGAAACCGACCAGGCTCAGGGCACCCAGACGCGCCCCGGCGCTCACACCGAAGCTGGTGTTGCGGTCGGTGCTCACGTCCACGAAGTAGGGCACGTAGGAGTCAACGAACGCGCCGAGCGCCACCGGACCCAGGTTGGTGCCAGCACCCACGCCGAAGCCAACCTGGCCGAGCGGCGTAGAGGAGTCACCCTGACCGGCGGTGTAAGGCATGCTCGACTTGTAGCCGTTAGCGCCTTCGCCGTAGTAATAGCTGGAGTCGTTACCGGACATGCCCGCAACGCCGTTGGCGAACGCCGGGTCGATGGCGCGGAAGTTACCCGCGATCTTGGCGACGCCGAAGTCAGCCGTGGCATTGGTGAAAAACGCCTGATTACGGGCCGCCAGGGTCCCACCGACATCGCCACCGCCCACAAGCGAAGGAGCCGTCTGGGGAATGCTGGCGACGTACGCGCCGGTCACGTTGAACGGGGCGTTGCCCTCCGCGTTCCGAGCGCCAAAGCCCAGGTTGTAGTCCACGCCCAGCGCGCTGCGATTGCCGTCGTTCTGGGCGAAGGACAGACCCACCGTGCCGAAGTTCGCCGGGTTCACGCTGAAGCGCACGCCGTAGTAGTTGCCAACCAAGATGGGGTCCTGACGAGCTGGCACACCATCTGCCGTCGATGCGGAGTTCAACTTGTCGGGGTTGACACGCGCATTACCCACCACCACAGTCGCCTTGGGCTGGAGCGCCGTGTCCGCCGGGTTGCCCGTCACGTTGATCACGAAGCCGCGGCGCTGGATGGCCTCCTCGGTGTCGTTGTCGTTGGCAAAGAGGTAGTCGTTGAACTTGAATTTGCTGTTGTACGACTCGTAGCGCACGTCGAACTTCTGCCCGGCGATGGTGCCGTCGGCGCTGGCGCTGCCTACGGTCACGGGGGTGCCGATGTTAGCGGCCCCGGCACCGGGGAAAGGCACATCGTTGTCAACGGCCAACACGATCTGCGCGTTGTTGACGGTGATCGCGCCGTTGGCCGTCGTGAGGTTGCTGGCCCGCACGCCAAAGCTGATCTCGCTGTCGCCCACGTACGAGTTGTTGTTGGTATCGACGCAGCTCACCGCGTTGCCAGAAGCGGCGTAGATCCCACCCACAATGTCATCAGCCGTATTTAAGACATTGTCAGGGCCAGCGTATCTGACAGCAGGGCAGTTGACGCCCGTGCTGAACACGCCGTCCGCGAAGGTCTGGCGGGTGAGGCGGTCCACGTCGAAGTTGGTGGTGCCGCTGGTCAGGTTGATCCGCCCGTACACCGCGCTGATCGTGCCGAAGACAGTAAAGCGCGGCGCGTTCTCCAGGGTGGTCACGCGGGTGTCGATGGTGCCCACGCGGCCCGCAAGGTTGTCGAAGTCCGCGCGCTGCACGAAGTCGGCCTGGGCGCTCTCGACGGCGCTCACCCGGTCCTGAAGGTTCAGGATGTCCTGGTTGAGCAGCACGGTGAGGTCGTTCAGCGCCGCGATGCTGCTGGCGTTGTCGTCGATGTCGGCGCGCAGGGCGTCGTAGTCGTCGGCGCGCGCCGTCAGGTCGGCGATCTGCGACTGAAGCTGCGCGATGGCGTTCGCGTCACCGCTGGCGGTGGCGAGCTGCTCCACGCGCGCCTCCAGGCGGGCGAAGTCCTCGCGGTTCACCGCGTTCTCTTCGAGGTCGCTCACGCGCACGCCGAGCGCCGTCAAATCGGCGGCCAGCTCCTGAATGGCGTTCTGGAGCGAGGTCAGGGTGCCCTGGTCGAGGGTACCGGGGTTGACCTGCCCCTGGCGAACCTGATCGAGGAGACGGGCGATGATCACGGCCGCCTCGTAACGGGTCAGGTTCTGCGTGCCGCGGTAGGTGCCGTCCGGGTAGCCCAGGATGATTCCCTGGCTCACCAGGCGGTCGATGGCGTCTTTCGCCCAGTGGCCGGCGGGCACGTCGGAGAGCGTCGGCACCTGCGACGCGGCGGGAGCCGCGGCCGGAGTCGCCGTGGCCGGTGCAGCCGGGGTGGCCGTTTGCGCTGCGGCGAAGCCGAACGACAGCGCGGCCGTGAGAACGAACAAACTCTTTTTCATACAACCCCCAAAGCATCGCGCGTCCGAGGCACATCGGGCACTGGAGCAGATGGTGGGGCGAGTTGCCGAGTTTCCTCTCCCGGAGCAGTTCGCCTTCCGCACCCTTTCGCGCAATCTGCCCTCCGCCGCCTGTGGCTTCGGAAAGTCAGATCAGACGGATGATACAAGCGTGAAGAACAGAGGGTCAACCCTGAGAGCAGGGTGAATTCGTCCCTCTGGGCTTGATGAAGACCTATCTGACGAGACGATGAAGAGTGCCGCTGTCAAAAAGGAGCTGCCGGCACGAGACGAAATCATGGGGTTTCGGGTCTGGCATGTAGCCTGATCTACCTGTCATCAGTGGACGAGGCATCACATCGTGGCTGACCAGCGTTCAACGGCCTGGAAGTCAGCGGTGATGCACTGGATTCAAAGCCTGAGCAGACGTGTCCAGGGCTTGTTGGAACCATAGGGGCACGGCCTCCCTGAAATAGCGCCTTGCCCAACCAGTCGCCCACTGCTGGAATTGACCCCGGACGATGGCCGTTCGCGCGCGCGTCACGAGGCGGTGGAGGTAGCGGACATTGTGCAGCGAGAGCATTCGGGGAGCGAGCAGTTCCTCGGCCCGGACAAGGTGGGCCAGGTAAGCGCGCGTGAAGTGGAGGCAGGCGTAGCAGTCGCAGTCGGCATCGAGGGGTTGGAGCTGGGTTCGTGGCGCGCTGGAATTCATGTTCAGGCGGCCGTCATCCGTCAGGGCGTACCCAAACCGTCCTGTGCGCGTGGGATATACACAGTCGAACATATCGACACCGAGGGCGATAGCGGCCACGAGGTCTTCGGGGTGCCCGACGCCCATCAGATAACGAGGCTTGTGCTCGGGCAGCTGCGCCGCCGTCGAGGCGACGGCCGGGTACATCTCTTCCTTGGGCTCCCCCACGGCCAGACCCCCGATGGCAAATCCCGGTGTTTCGAACGGCAGCGTCAGGTCCAGGCTCAGGGCCCGAAGGTCCTCGTGAACTCCACCTTGCACGATGGCAAACAGCGCCTGATCACCGCGACTCTTCACAGCCTGACATCGCTCCAACCACCGCACGGTGCGCTCCAGACTGCGGCGGATGTAGTCCCGCTCGGCCGGATAGGGGGGGCACTCGTCGAAGGCCATGATCACGTCCGCGCCCAATGCCTCCTGCACGCCGATGCTGCGCTCCGGTGTCAGATTTACAAGACTCCCGTCCACATGGCTTTTGAAGGTCACCCCTTCCTCGGTAATCTTGCGCAGATGCCCCAGGCTCATGACCTGAAAGCCTCCCGAGTCTGTCAGGAAAGGGCCGGGATAGGCCGTAAAACCCGCCAACCCTCCATGCGCCTCGACCAAGCGCTCGCCGGGCCTGAGCATCAGGTGGTAGGTATTTGCCAGAATCATTTGAGAGCCCACATCAAGCAGTTCCTGTGGACTGATGCCCTTGACCGTCCCCTGGGTTCCCACGGGCATGAACATGGGTGTTTGCACCGTTGCGCGTGGTGTGCTGAATGTGGCCGCCCTTGCCCGTCCATCTCGATGCTGAACCTCGAACTCGAACATCCGGGCATTCTGCCTGAAGGTTGATGCTGGAGGGTGGAAGCAGCCCCAAATTCTACTGGACCACGCAAAAAGCCCCACCGGAGCGGGTGGGGTGGGGGTGGAGCGGGAGACGAGATTCGAACTCGCGACATCTACCTTGGCAAGGTAGTGCTCTACCAGCTGAGCTACTCCCGCGGTGCTGTGGAGCAAAAGAAAAACCCCCGCGCTGACCGACTTTTCCGGGACCCTGCGGTCCGAGTATCATAGGCGCGGCCATGTTTCACGACCCAGTTCGGCATGGGATGGGGTGGGTCCACGGCGCTGTGGGCACGG
>NZ_JAHKSN010000033.1 GCF_018863415.1 Deinococcus aestuarii
GGTAGATGATGGGTGAGGTGTATTCCACCGCGTCGGCGATGCGGCGAATGGTGACCGCGGCCCACCCCTCCTGCTCGCCGATGGTGAGGGCGGCCTGGAGGATGCCCTCGCGGGTCGCCTGCTTCTGCCTCGCTCGCCTGCCCTGCGCCGTCATTCTTCCTCCTGTAGTAAATCTATCTTTGATAAGTATGGACGCTTGGAGTCCCCCCGTCAACTCCCGGACCGCTCGGCGCTCGGGCGGGGAGGGTCACGCCATCTCGGCACAGCAGGGCTGCCCCCCTGCCCGCGCGTCACGTCCTGGCGGGGCGAGACCCCGAAGAGGCGGCGGTATTCACGGTTGAACTGCGAGGGGCCGTCGTAGCCGACCCGGAAACCGGCCCCGGTCACGTCCAGCTCCCGGCCCAGCAGCAAACGGCGGGCCTCCCGAAGCCGCAACCGCTTCCGAAACTGGAGGGGGCTGGGGGCCGTCACCACCTTGAAGTGGTGGAAGCCCGACACGCTCATGTGTACGTCCCGCGCCATCTGTTCCACGCGGAGCGGCTGGGCGTACTCCTGCACTAACCGCTCGACGGCGGTGGCGATCCGCACCATCGCCCGCAGCCGACCTCCCTCGGGGCCGACCGGCGGCAGGTAGCCCAGCTCGCGCAGATCAACCATGCGGAAATCCGGGTGAAGCTTTCAGCGATCACGGCGCGGTTCAAGCGGCACCGACGGCCCGAACTGAACACCGCAACACGCCCTCACCTCTTCCCACCCGCCAGACGGGGTGGCCCGGGGAAACCTGCCGGGAACATCTCTCCTGCCCGCTGCAAAGACCCTCCTCCAGCAGGGGAGGACAGCCCTCACGCGTGCTCAACGCCTCTGCACGGGAACGTCCGTTCCAGGTTGACGGAGGTGCCCGTCAAGCCTGGCCTGGGGGCTCCTTTTCTCCTGCTCCCCCTATATGACGTTGCAGGAGTTGCAGGGCGTCTTGCAGCCGCAACCGCTCACCCGAGCGGGGGGCGGCGGTGCTGGCCCGCACCACCAGTTCAGGCCGGGTCAGCGTCGTCTTCGGTGGGTCCTGCCCGTCGAGCCGGGCATTCAGATGATGAAAAGCGCGCTGGCCCAGCGTCGGGAAGTCCTGCCGGACGGTGGTGAGGGGAGGGATCAGCAGCGCACTCTCGGCCGTGTCGTCGTAGCCGATGACCGAGACGTCGCCCGGCACGCTCCTCCCGCTTTCCCACAGGGCCCGCAGCACGCCCACCGCCATCTGATCGTTCCCGACCAGCAGCCCCGTAAAGTTCACCCCGGAGGCCAGCAGAGCCAGGGCTGCCCGGTACCCGCTCGCCGGGCTCCAGTCGCCCTCCTGCTCGGCCACGAGGGCGAGGCCGTGCTCCCGCAGCACCGCCTGCCAGCCCTGCAAGCGGGCGTGTTCGGCCACCGCGTCCTGGGGGGCGTGGATGCAGGCGATCCGGGTGTGCCCCAGGTCCACCAGATGCCGGGCGGCCAGCGCGGCGCCGTGACCCTGATCCAGCAGCGCCGCACTCACGGGAGCATCGGCGGGCACGTCCATGAAGACGCAGGGCAGATCGGAAAAACGCCGCGCGATCTCGGCGGCGTCCGCGCCACCCAAGGACGCATTGATCAGCACGCCGTCCACCTGCCGTTCCTTGAGCGCGCGCACCGTCTGGGTGACCCGGCCCAGCCCGTAGCCGGGCACGATGGAGACGATCAGGCTGAAGCCCGCCGCCCGCGCCGCCCCCTCGATGGCCGAGGTCAGTTGCGAGGGAGCGTGCAGGGCGATGTCGTTGGTGGCAAAGCCGATGGAGTGACTTCGTTGCCGCGCCAGCCCCTGGGCCAGCCGGTTGGGCACATAGTTGAGCTGTCCCACCGCCTCCATGACCCTTGCCCGGGTGCGGGCTTCCACCGGCCCCTGGTTGTTGACGACCCGTGAGACCGTCTGCTGTGAGACGCCCGCCAGTTGGGCCACATCGGCCAGCGTCGCCGCCTTTTCCACCGTCTTCACCTGAACCTCCGGTTGTGTTAAGGCTAACAGCAAGTTACCCGTTGCGACAGACGGAGGACATTCGCTGGCGTTGAGCGGCCCTCCGCGGTTCACGAAGCCTCCTCGGGCTTACGCGTACATCCTGACCAGTGGGGCAAACCTTGTCCTCTAAGCGTAACTTTCGGGCGGCAACTTCTCAATACCTCGAATGGCTCCCCGGAGAAAAAGGCTAGGAACGACTGAAGGTAACTTGGTACACAAGTGTTAGCCTTAACACCATCTAACTTTTGATCACCAGCTCGTCCCAGAAGAGGCCCCTGGCCCTGCGTCACCACGGCGGCTGTGCCGTGGTCCGGTGTGACCGCCCCTGTGTCGGCGGTCCACAGAGGTGTCTATGTCCCGAATACCCCCTCTCCACCTTCCCCACCTCGAACTCGGCGTCTGCGACTACCCGGAGCACGTGCCGCAAGACCGCTGGGCCGGGTACGCGCAGGCGCAGAAGGCCCTGGGCCTACGTTTCGTACGCCTGGCGGAGTTTGCCTGGAGCCGCCTGGAGCCCCGACCCGGGGAGTACGACTGGCGCTGGCTGGACGAGGCCATCGAGACCTACGCGGCGGCGGGCCTCGGGGTCGTGCTGTGTACACCGACCGCCGCGCCCCCCGCCTGGCTGGTGGCCCGGCATCCCGAGGTGTTGCCGCAGGGCCGGGCGGGTCAGGTCAAGACCTTCGGCTCGCGGCGGCACTACGACTTTTCCAGCCCCGTCTTCCGGGAACACTCCCGGAGAATCACGCGGGCGATGGCCGAACGTTACGGGGAGCACCCCGCCGTCGTCGGCTGGCAGACTGACAACGAGTTCGGGTGGGGGGACACCGCGCAGAGTTACACCCCGGCGGCCCTGGAGGGGTTCCGGCAGTGGCTCGCCCGGCGTTACGGCCGCGTGGAGGCGCTGAACGAGGCTTGGGGCAATGTCTTCTGGAGCATGGAGTATGGCGACTGGAATCAGATTCCGCTGCCAGGTCAGGCGGTCGCCGAGGTCAACCCGGCCCACGCCCTGGACTTCCTGCGGTTTTCCAGCGATCAGATCGCCGGGTTCCAAGAGGAGCAGGTGGCAATCCTCCGCGAATGTTCGCCGGGCCGCTTCGTGACCCACAACTACATGGGCTTTTTCAGCGCCTTCGACCACTACCGGGTGAGCCGGTGCCTCGACTTCGCCAGTTGGGACAGCTACCCGACCGGGACGCTGGAGGCCCTGAAGGAATGGGGGCTGGCGGACCCGGGGCTGGCCCTCCGTTTCACCCGGACGGGTCACCCGGACGTCACCGCCTTCAACCACGACCTGTACCGGGGGATGGTGGGAGGGGCAGGGCAGGGCCAGACACACGGCTTCTGGGTGATGGAGCAGCAGTGCGGGCAGGTGAACTGGGCCCCGTCCAACCCACTTCCGGCAAAGGGGGCCGTGGAACTCTGGACGGCGCAGGCCTGGGCACACGGCGCGGACGTGGTGAGCTACTTCCGCTGGCGGGCCGCCACGATGGCCCAGGAAGTCCTGCACTCGGGCCTCCTACGCCATGACGAGCGGCCCGACCGGGGCTACGCGGAGGTCGCCGCACTCGACCCGGAGCAGTTTCCGGCGGGCCAGGTGAAGACCAAAGTCGTCCTTCTCCACGACTACGAGAGCCTGTGGCTGTACAACATGCAGCCCCACGCCGAGGGGATGAACTACTGGGCGCAGACCTTCGCCTCTTACCGCGCCCTGCGGTCCCTGGGCATGGACGTGGACATCCGGCACCCGGACAGCGACTTGAGCGGGTACGCGGTGGTCGTCGCCCCGGCCCTGACGATGATGACGCCGGAGCGGGCCCGGCACCTGGCGGAAGCGGCGGAACACGCCCAGATTGTCTTCGGGCCCCGCACGGCCTTCCGCACGGCGTCGGGGCGTACCCCCGAGGAGGGGCAGTTCGGCGAGCTGGGCGCTTTGGTCGGGGCCTCGCTCCAGAACTACGACAGCCTCCCCGAGGGGCTGGAGCAGTCCCTTCACCTGGGCGGCGAGCCCCACACGGCCCGGCGCTGGGCCGAGAGTTACGACCCCGCCGGGGCCGCCGTCCTGGCCCGCTACGCCGGGGGGCCGCTGGACGGCGAGGCCGCCGTGATCCGGCGTGGGAACGTCACCGTGATCGGGGCGCACAGCGAAACCCTGATCGCCGAGGTGCTGGAGGAGGTGCTGAACACGGTGGGACTCCAGCCCACGCGGCTTCCCGAGGGCGTCCGCCTCTCGCGGCGCGGCGGAATCACGCTCCTTCAGAACTGGAACGCACACCCCGAGGCCTGGCAGGGCGAGGTGCTGGCCCCCGTCAGCACGCGTCTTCTGGGCACCGTCAAGGAGTTGGTATGAGACAGATCGGCGCGGCAACCCTGCTTCTGACCCTCACGGCCAGCCTGAGCGCCTGCACCCGGGCCACCGTTCCAGAGGCCATAGGGGAAACCTGGATTCGGGGCCTGGACGTGTCGGAGGCCCGCGAGGCGGAGGCGGCGGGCGTCCAGTTCAAGGACCGGGACGGCACGGTCAAGCCCGCCCTCCAGATCGTGAAGGACCACGACTACAACTGGGTGCGCGTGCGGCTGATGATCGACCCGGACGTGACGGCCTACGGGCTGGCGCAGGACCTGCCCTACGTGAAGGCCGTGATGCAAGACGCCAGGCGGCGGAACCTGAAGGTGCTGCTCGACCTGCACTACTCGCACTGGTGGGCCGACCCCGGCAACCAGTGGACGCCCGAGCGCTGGAAGGGCCAGGACCTGACCACGCTGAGCACCTCGGTCTACGACTACACGAAAGACGTGATCACCCAGCTTCGCGCCCAGGGGACCCCGCCGGACATGGTGCAGATCGGCAACGAGATCAACGGCGGGATGCTCTGGGAGACCGGACGTCTGGAGTGGGAGGCTGGACGAATCAAGACGGACAGCATGGCCGCCCTGGTGCGGCTGACCAACGCCGGGGCGACGGCGGTGCGCGACGCGAGCGGAGGCCGGGACGGGATGCCGCCCATCATGGTCCACATCGCCAAGACGGGGGACGCCGCCGCGACGGTGGCCTGGTACCGGGCCTTCATCGACGCCGGGGGGTGGGTGGACACCATCGGCCTCTCCTACTACCCGAGCTGGCACGGCGACTTTTCGGGACTCAGTGAAACCATCCGGGCGCTGCGGAGCACCTTCACCGGGACCAGGGTGTACGTGGCCGAGACCGCCTCCTACTGGGACAAGAACCAGGTCGGGACCACCCACCTGCCCTATCCCGAGACCCCGCAGGGGCAGTACGACTTTCTCCGGGCCCTGACACCCGTGGTGAAAGACGCCGGGGGCAGCGGCATTTTCTACTGGGGGGCCTTCTGGTCCCAGAGCGGCAAGTGGCTGAACGCCCCCGGCTGGAACGACGACGACGCCTCGCGCCGTTCGCTCTTCGACGACGACGCCCGCGCGACGGTCGGGATCGACGGCCTGAAGTAGGTTGGGCGCCCTTCGGCCAGAACTCGCAGGCTCCGACTCCCGATCCAAGGAGAGAACATGAACAAGATGCTCGTTGTGCTGTCCCTCGCCCTCGCCGGGCAGGCGAGCGCCGCCACCCTCACCGTTTGGAACCACTTCACGGACGCCGCCGAGGTCGCCTGGCTCCGGGCCCAGGCGGATGCCTACGCCAAGGCCAGCGGCAACAAGGTCACCATCGTCAGCCTGCCGCTCGACCAGATGGCCGACAAGCTGATCAACTCGGCCCCCAAGGGCCAGGGCCCGGACCTGGTGGTCACCCTCCCGCAGGACCGGCTGGGCCAGCTCGCCGCCTCCGGCGCGGTCGAGCCGATGGACCGCTACGTCGTGAGCAAGGCGGACCTCGACCGCGCTGCGGTCCAGGCCATGACCTACCGGGGCAAGCTGTTCGGCCTGCCCATGTTCGCGGAGTCCGTGGCGCTCATCTACAACAAGAACCTGGTCCCCACAGCGCCCACGACCTGGAACGAGTTCCTCAGCGCGGCGCAGAAGAACACCGGGAACGGCCGGTTCGGCTTCCTGGTCGACCTGAGCAACGCCTACACCAACTACGGCTTCTTCAACGCCTACGGCAGCTACATCTTCAAGAACAACGGCGGCACCCTGAACGTGGGAGACGTGGGGATTACCAACGCCGGGGCCCTCAAGGCCCTCTCGGTGATGAACGATCTGCGCTACAAGTACAAGCTCGTGCCCGAGGGCGTGAGCAACGACGCGGCCAAGAGTGCCTTTGTGGATGGGCGCGCGGCCATGATCGTGACGGGCCCGTGGGACATGGGGGACATCAAGAAGGCGGGCATCAACTACGGGATCACCACCATCCCGGCGCCTCCTGGGGCCACCTCGAAGTGGGGACCGCTGGTCGGGGTCCAGGGCGTCGTCCTCAACGCCTACGGCAAGAACAAGAGTGTGGCGGCGCAGTTCGCCCAGGCGCTGGTCACCAGTTCGGCCCAGCTCTCCTTCAACCGGGCCGGTGGCCGGATTCCCGTGAATCTCGCCGCCCGCACCCAGCTCAAGAACGACCCTATCGTGACGGGGTTCGGAAAGGCGATCTCCGCCGGAACGCCGATGCCCAACGTGCCGGAGATGGGCGCGATCTGGGGGCCGTGGGGCAGCGCCGTGGCCCAGAGCGTGCAAAAACCGGGTCCCAACTACGCCTCGATCCTGGCCGCCGCCCTGAAGGAGATCAAGGGCAACATCAGATAAGGGACCCGCCCCCGGACGGGAGAGCAGGTGCTCCTTCCTGTTCCCCTGCCTGACGCCGTTTTGCTCACCGGAGCCACCTCCCTGGCCCTCAGGATGAAGCCCTGCCACCCTCGCCGGACCTCCGCTGGCCGGCAGTGCCGCGCCGCACCTTGGGGGCCACCCTGACCTTGACCCCGCCTTTCGGTTCCGGGACGGCGCAGTGGACCGCCGGGCCTACGAGCTGTGTGTGCTGGACGCGTTGCGGGCCGCGGACGTGTGGATCACGAGGACCTCGACGCCTATCTCCTGCCACAGGGCACCTGGCAAGGGCGCCTGCCCGAGTTGTCGCCGAAGCTCCCCGAGCCCTTTGACGCCTTCTGGGCCGAGACCGAGCCGAGGTTGACCGGGCAGTTGCGTGAGGGGGAAGACCTCCTCGCCAAGGGGGCGCTGTCCTCCGTCACCATGGAGCGTGGCAGGCCTGAGGTCGGGAAGGCGACCAGGGCGGTGCCCGACGGGGTGGAAGCCCTGGAGCGCCAGTTGAGCGCGCGACTTCCGCGCGTGGAGATCACCGACCTGTTGCCGGAGGTGAACGCCTGGACCCGCTTCACAGGCGCTTTTCTGAACCCACACAGCGGCAAGGGCGTGGAGCAGCATGACCACCTGCTGACCACGATCCTCGCCGATGGTTTGAACCTGGGGCGACGGCCCGAGGAGGAGCGCCCCGTACCCCGACACCACCCACGGCAGCGCCGGGTCACGCGCCACGACCCGCAGACCCTCCCGCACCGAGCCCAGCAGGGGCTGCCGCGCCGGAACGTCCCGGGGCGTCTCCAGGGCGCGCATCCGTGCCAGGCAGGCCAGGGCGATCACGAAGCTCAGGGCATTGAGACTGAAGTTCACGCTCAGGCCCAGGGTGGCCGCCGTGAAGCCCGCCAGGGCGGGGCCCAGGGTGCCCGCGCTCGTCATCGCCAGGGCGTTCAGGGCGGTGGCCCGCGGCAGTTCCGCACGGGGGACCAGACGCGGGAAGAGGGAGGCCCGGGCAGGCTGGTCGAAGCTCACGACCACCCCGGAGGCGAAGGCGAGGAGGATCACCCATCCCAGGGTGGCGGTGCCGGTCGCACTCAGGAGGGCGAGGACGAGGGCCTGGATCAGCAGCAGCGTCTGTGTCAGGAAGAGCAGCTTGCGTCGGTCTACCCGGTCCACGACGCTGCCCCCGATCAATGCGAAGGCGAAGAAAGCCAGGGCCTGCGCGAGGGAGACTAGACCCAGGGGCAGGGCGGAACCCCCGCTGAGCTTCAGGACCAGCAGGCTCTGCCCGACCACCTGCATGAAGGTCCCGACGCCGGAGACGGCCTGCCCCAGCCAGAACAGGCGGTAGTCGCGGTGCCGGAGCACTCCCCAGCGGTCGGGGCGATGAGCGGTCTTGGACCGGGTGATCTGCATGGGTTCTGCCTCCGGCGTTGAGTGCGGGGGTGCTGGACCACCCTTCTGGGCAGGGCTGAGCGATGGGGCAGCCACCCGCCACCTCGCCCTCCATCAGGGGCAGGGAGCGGCGGTGGCTCAGGAGGAGTGGGGGCCGCGCTCGACCTCAGCGCCGGGTACTCCAGACCTCACGGATGGCGTCGATCACGACCTCCGGCTCGTCGAGCTGGACGCTGTGCCCACTCTCCCGGGCCACGACGCGGCGGCCACGGGTCGAGAGCGCGGCAAGTTCCCGCTGCATGGCCGCCCAGAGGCGTTCTGTCTGCGCGACGGTAGCCGGGTCCTGCCCCGCGTCGGCGTGCCCCCGGCTGACCACCACGAGGGGCAGGTCGCCCAGCGTAGAGACGGGTGGGGTGGTGCCCTTCATCAGTTCCTCGATCTCGCCCCGGGTCGCGGCGGCCTGCTTTGGATCGGCAATCATGAGGGTGTGCAGCGCCTGGGCGGCGGGTGGGGGCAGCCGGGAGTCCAGGGGCACCAGCCGGGAGGCCAGCGGGCGCAGCCCCAGCGTGATCAGGACTTCCAGCGCCTTGAATTGACCCAGACCGCGTTTCGTAGCCGTCAGGACGGACGCGGGGTAGCGGCGGAACTGCCCCTCATGCGAAGAATCCACCAGGACCAGGCCGGAGACCTCCCCGGGAGAGCGGGCCGCATACTGCCGGGCCACGACGCCGCCCAGCGAATGCCCGACGAGCACCAGGGGTCCCTGGACTCCCGCCCTCTCCAGCAGGGTGTGCAACTCGTCCACCATCACCGGCACGCTCCTCGGCCTGGGGCTGGCGTCGCTCCAGGCCGACCCCGCCCGGTCGTAGGCGCAGACCCGGGCGAAGCGGGCGACCCCGGGCTGCACCCGTGCCCAGGTCAGGCTGGTCTCGTTGTTTCCGGCGTCCAGGATCACGGTGGCCCCGCTGGCCGTTCCCTGGCAGAAGAGGTGAAGCCGGTAGCCCCCCACGTCCACGAGCGTTCCGTTGGGGGGCACTGGGGTACCCGGACGGTTGAGGGCCGAGCAGCCCACCACCAGGGCCGAGGTGGTCAGCAGCAGGCCGAGCAGGCGGCGCGTGAGCCGTGAGCGGGCACGGCGGGGCTGAAGGTGAGGGGTTGGTGGTGGGGCAACAGGGTAGGACATAAGGCGGCTCCTCTCGCAAGGGGGAGAGCTGGAGTTCGGGCTGGGGCGGGATCAGCGCGGCGCGGTCAGTTGGGTGCGGGCCTCGGAGGGCGGGCTCCCGTGACGGGCCTGCCAGAGGCGGCGGAAGTGCCGGGGATCGTCGAAGCCGCATCTGCCAGCGATGACCTCCAGAGTGAGGTGCGGGTCGGCCATCAGTTGGGCGGCGAGTTCCAGCCGCAGTTCGTGCTGGTAGGCCAGCGGAGTCAGGCCGGTGTGCTGCTTGAAGGCCCGGGTCAGCCCGCGCGGACTCATGTTGGCGAGTTCGGCCAGGGCGTTCAGCGGCGCCCGGTCCGCTGGGTGCTGGCTGAGCTGATCCTGGACGCGGTGAACGCCGGGATGCAGGTGCGTGCGGTACTCCAGATACACGCTGGCCTGGGTCTGCACGCCGTCCCGCCGCAGGTAGACCACCAGGTAGTGGGCGACCTGGGCGGTGAGCAGCGGGCCGTGCTCGCGTTCGAGGAGCGACAACGCCATGTCGATGCCGGAGGCGATGCCCGCGCTGGTCGTGATGGGACCGTCGTGGGTGTACAGCACGGCGTCCTGCACCAGGGCCCCCGGGTAGCGCGCCCGCATCGCCTCCACCGCCCCCCAGTGGGTGGTGCAGCGCCGCCCGTCGAGCAGGCCCGCCTCTCCCAGCGCCGCCGTACCCGTGCAGACCGAGGCCAGGTGGGCTCCGGCGGCGAAGGCGGCGCGGAGCCAGACGACGGCGGCGGGCTCGATCCAGGGCCGACCAGGAACGGGGTCGTCCAGCCGGGGCCCGGGGATGATGATCAGGTCGTCCGGGCGGGGCGTGGGGAACGGTGCCAGCGGGCCGAGCGGGAGGCCCTGGCTGCTCTGGACCTGCGGCACGGCGGCGCAGAACAGCAGGTCGTAGGCGGCGCCGAAGCGCCGGGCCACGTCGAAGACCTGGGCGGGGCCGCCGAGGTCGAGCAGGTTGACGCCGGGCAGAAGGACGAAGACCACGCGCCGCGTGCCGGGGTGTCCGGGGACGGAAATGGGCACGTGGGGCCGGGGCGTCATGGGTCAACAGTAGGCTTCGGAGTGCTCGGCGGACAGGGTGAAACCAGCGGGGATGCGGACGGATCTGGTCCGCCCGGGCGGGCCAGGCCGAAGGCTCCGCCTTGAGAGCCCGTCGAGGCTCGGGCGAGCTTGACACGAGCTGAACACTCGGCTGCCTCCGCTGGCAGGGTGACGGAAACGACCGCCCCGCCACCTTGGCCCCGCCCCACTTCAGGAGAGGGACCATGCCGCAGAACACCGCCCGGCCGCTGCAAACCCACCCCGACCCCGCCAGCGTCTTCGGGGTCACGAGAGGGAGGGCACCTGCTGGGCTGGATGACCAGCAGGTGCCCTCCCCATGCTGACGGGCTTAGGGTGTCAGCCGCCTCAGTGCCCCGGCGTTCGTGCCCGCCGTGTAAGAGAACCAGACTGTACCGTCCGCCGCCACACTGATGCCCGCCGGGCTCGAACCGGAGTCGGGCAGGCTCAAGCGGTCCACCACCCGGGTCGCGGGATCGAAGCGCACCACTTGAGCGTTGGTCTGGTCCGTCAGCCACACCCGCCCGGCCGCGTCGAAGGCCAGAGAGCGCACGCTCAGGCGCTGATTGCCCACGGCCTCGCCCAGCCGGAACTCGGTGAGCGCCCCGGTCCGCGGGTCGAGGCGACCAAGCTGGTTCGCCGCGGACTCGGTGAACCACAAGGCACCCTCCGGCCCGAGCTTCAAGCCCCAGGGCCCGGCTTCCGGGGTGGGCAGCGGACGACTCTGGAAGGCCCGGGTGGCTGGGTCGAAGTGCACCAGGGCGTTATCGATGGTGGCGGTGAACCACACGCCGCCGTCGGCCGTCACGGCGATTCCCTTGGGCATGCCAGCGTGCGGGTACACCTCGCTCACCCCGGTCGAGGGGTCCAGACGACCGAGGCCGCGGTTTTCCACCGTGAACCACACCCGGCCGTCCGGCGCAAATGCCAGGGCCCCCGGGCCGCTGCGAAAGCCGGTGGCCTCCGCCGGAATCTGCGGGAAGGCCTTCACCTCACCACTGGTGGGATCGATGCGGACGAGCTGCGCCCCCTTGGTCGCCCATACGGCCCCATCCGGGGCCAGGGCGAGGTCCTCGACGTGATCGTCGTAACCGAAGTCCACCTCGGTGACGTTCCCGCTCACGGGATCGAGCCGGGACACCCCCGGCAGGCGCAAGCCCCCGTCGGCACTGCGGCTGCGCCCGTACCACAGCCCGCTGGGGGCCGCCAGCACCGGCCCGTACCCGTACCGGCGGTCGGTCGCCACCTCGGCGGACGAGAGCACCGTGACCCGGACGCGCAGCTCCCGCGTCACGTTCCCGCTCCTCGCCACCAGCGGGACGGTGTAGGTGCCCGGAGCGAGGCCCGCGCGGGGAGCCACCAGCACGCTGGCCGCCCTGGAAGTGGCCGGGCCGCTGAGGTCGGTATAGGCGTTGATCAGCGTGAAGTCGGGGGTGGGCGTCTTGAAGTCGAACTGCACCGTCCCGCCAAAGCCCAGCACGGACTGGACGTTCAGCGGCAGGCTGGCCCGCCCGCCGGGCAGGGCGAGCGCACTCACCTCGTCGGCCGTCAGGTAGAAGGTTGGCGTCTCCAGGGCCAGGGTGTGCGCGGGGAGCGTGGTCGGCGTGGAGATCGTCGCGGCGAGGATCTCGCCCGTGGTGGTCACCCGGTCGGTGGTCAACACCGCTACGTTCCAGCCCGCCTGAAACGAGGCGTTCAGGGTGAGCTTGACATCCGGGCAATTCAGGCTGCCCGTCACCGTCGTGGCCCGTTCGGCGTACACCCGCTGGAGGACAGAGGCGCCATCTTTCCACACCGTGAAGCCCGGCTGGACCTCGCGGAGCAGGCCCAGGAGCCCGCCGTTCTGGCGCACCGGGTACGCGGACACGCTGTAGTGCCGGGCCGTGGGATCGGACTGGGTGATCTCCCCGGTGCAGCCCGACTGGGGACCGAGCGGGTACGCCTCCAGGTAGGGGGTGAGGACGTCGCCCGTGGGCAGGGTGAGAGACACCTTGCCCGCCGTCAGGCTGCCGGTGGCGAGCGTCTGCCGCACGTCGTCCGGGGACTCCTCGACCGTGACCGTGCCGCTGACGCCCTCCGCCCCCCGGACCGAGCCGCTGAGCACGCCCGCGGCCCCGCCCGGCTGAGTGCCCGGATCGGAGGGCACCTCGGTGGGAGGTGTGGGGCCACCCCCGCAGGCGGTCAGCAGGAGGGCGAGAAGCAGGAGGTTCGCTTTTTTCATGCAGATCTTATTTTACTCATCCTGTCTGACGGGCATCTGTCGAGGTTCCAGGGCGTGAGGACTGTGAGGAGGAGGGGCACGCCGGGGCATGGCACAGCCTCCCGAGTCATGCCCCGGGGGCGAGACCTGTGAAGCCGGCTTCGAGGAGCTGCCTCAGGAACGGCCCGAACAGGAGAGCCAAACAAGCTGGCGGAGAAGTGCTGTCCCTGACGACACCCAACCCGTGGACGACCTGACGAACGCCCTTCAGGTGGCCTCACTGCTGGCGAAGGCGCCGAAGTGAAAGACACCCGGCGCGAGCATGCCGGGTGTTGATGGACAGCGGTGGGGTCACGACCCCGTGCGGGTCTTACGGATGCTGCCGGAGGTCATGACAGGGTTGCCGGCCATCACCGAGTAGCTGCCCCTGTACGAGCCGCTGTTGTCGATGGCGAACTCGCCGCCGACAGAAGAGGTGCCTTCAGGAGTCTTCCACCCGATGTCGCCTGCACCCGAGTCGCCACTGACGGCAAAGGTCCTGCCCTGGGGGTCCGTGAAGGTGCCGGTGAACACACCGCTCCAGATGCCGTTGCTGCGGTCTTGAACGAGAAATTTCGACCGATCACGCCAAGGTGTCGGGCTTCAGGCCACGCCCTGCGTACCCTGGGAACTGACGCTGGGGGCAGGGCTTTTCAGATGAACTCCAGAAGTGGCCGGGTTGTTCACGCAGAGGTGTCGGTAGGCTATTCCCCCGGTCTTCGGGAGGAGCCGCCCGACCTCAAGCCTGCTCCGCCTGCGCCAGGCGCCGCCGCAGGGGACCGGACACCCGCAGGAAGCCCAGGGCGCCGAGCAGCCCGGCGACCAGGCACCCCCACCACACCCCGTCGCCGTACCGCCCCAGCGCCCAGCCGCCCAGCGCGGGGGCGATCAGGCCGCTCAACCCCCAGGTCGCGCCCAGCACCCCCGCGTAGGTCCCGCGCAGGTGCACCGGGGCCAGCGCCGCGACCACCCCCGGGGCCACCGCCGCCTGCGCGACCTCGCCGAAGGTCCACACCAGGACGGCCAGCGCGTACCCGGGCACCGTGTCCGCCAGCGCGTTCAGCCCGAACCCCACGCCGGTCAGCCCCAGGGCCACGCTCAGCACCGCCGGGGCCGGAAAACGGCCCAGGAACCGGGCCGAGAACAGCCCGACCGACACGATCAGCAGGCCGTTGAGGGCGATCACCCAGCCGTATGTCCCCTCGCCCAGCCCGTCTTGCCGCATGGCGAGCGGCAGGGTCACGTACCCCTGGTTCATCACCACCGCGAACAGGAGGGTCAGCGCAGCGAACGTGAAGAGCAGCGGCTCGCGCCTCAGGACCGCGAGGGCCCCCGGCTGCCCCGCGCCCCGCCCCGCCGGGGCCCGCGTCTCCGGCACCCCCACGCCGACGAACAGGGCATACAGCAGCAGGGTCGCCGCGTCCACCACGAACAGCAGCGTGTAGGAGCGCGCCGCGATCAGCCCCGCCAGGATGGGCGCGAAGGCGAAGCCCAGATTGACCGCCCAGTACATCAGGCCGTAGGCACGAGTTCGTTCCTCAGGCGCCACGAGGTCTGCGATGGCGGCGTTCGCGGCAGGCCGGTACATGTCGCCGAGCAGCGCGAACAGGAACGCCGAGCCCAGAATCAGCGGGTAGGTCGGCGCCAGGCCCAGCGCCAGCAGGAAGGGCGGGCTGAGGGTCAGCGCGAGCAGCATCACCCGGCGCCGCCCCCACCGGTCCGCGAGCACCCCGCCGAGGAGCTGGGAGACAAACCCGCCCAGGCCCAGGGCACTCACCGCCACGGCTGCCTGAACGGGGGAAAGGTCCCGCTGCGAGGTCAGGAAAAGGGTCAGGAAGGGCACGACGAAGCCGCACAGCCGGTTGAGGAAGGTCCCCCACCACATCACCCAGAAGGGACGCGGCAAGTCGCCCGTGAAGGAGGAAACGAGGCGCCAGGTGGTCACGCCAGCCAGCGTAGGGTGACTCCCGGGGAGGCCACGAACGTTTCGCCTTTTTCCGAAGGGTCGGCCGTATCCTGCGGTGTGGACGTGTATCGGTCGGCGGTCCAGGTCAACCCCGAGGACGTGGCCGGGGTGCGCTTTGCCGTGAGCCCGCTTCTCGAAATGGTCACGAGTTACCGGGCCGTGCAGAGCCGCTCCGCCGTGTTCGCTCCCTGGCTGACGCGGCGGGGCGAGGTCGCACGACAGCTCGGCGGGTCGCACCTGCGGTTCCTGGTCCAGTCGGGGGCCTACGTGCCGGATTTCCTGACGCCCAAGCCCCAGTCCCCCGTCGAGCGCTTCGCCGACGAACTCGCCCGCCTGCTGGAGACGCCCTACCCGCAGGTGCACGAGGAACTCCGGCAGATCACGTCGCCCACGGATACCGTCCTGTTCGACCGGTACCTCGACGACACCGGCGAGGCGCTGAAGGCCCTGGCGGAGGAACTGACCCGCTACTGGCAGGCGGTCATCGAACCGGACTGGCCGCGCCTGCGGACGGTGCTGGAGGCGGACGTGCTGTACCGTTCACGTCGGCTCGCCGAGGGGGGTCCCGCCGCGCTGCTGGCGGAGCTGCATCCCCGGGTGCGCTGCGGGGCGGGTCACGCCTGGCCGCGCCCGGACGGGCAGGGGCTGACCCTGGTGCCCTCGGTGTTCGCGTGGCCGGACGGGTACATGGTGTACGCGCGCGAGTCACCGTTCACGTTCGCCTACCCGGCCCGGGGGACCGCCGAGCTGTGGGCGCCCTGGCCCGCCCCCCCGGCCCCGCTGGCCGAGCTGATGGGACAGACGGCGGCCCGCCTCCTGCTCGCGCTGTCGGAGCCGCGCACGACGACCGGGCTGAGTGCGCTGCTGGGCGGCTCCGCCAGTGGGGTGTCTCCGCACCTGCACCGCCTCAAGGCCCTGGGGCTGGCGACCTCGACGCGGCAGGGCAAACGGGTCTGGTACGAGTGGACCCAGCGGGGCCAGGCCTTGGCACGGCTCTTTCAGGAGGAGCCGCGCTGAGGAAGGCGCGGTGGGACTATTGCGCGGATGGAACGCGGCGTTTGAAACTTCCCCCGAAGCTGCCGCTTCCAAGAATGCCCCCACTGTTCTTGCCGGGCCGCCGCGTGGTCGGTCGCGGAGGCGACGAGGAAGCGCACGGCTTCCCGGTCCATCAGCAGGGTCTTGGGGCTGACCCGCGCGCCCGTGGATCGCCAGTCCCGAAGGCGCTCCACCCGCACCTCCGTCACGGCTGACCCGCGCGCCCGTGGGTCGCCAGCTAAGCCTCGGCCAGGTTCCACAGGACGGCCACCGTCTTGTCGCGGGCGGCCTCGGCGGCGCGGCGCTTCACACGGGGGTTGTTGTACCGCGGCTTGGACTAACGCTGCCCGCTTTTGAAGGCAGGTCAGGCCCCAGGCTCTCGGCGTCCCCGAGCGACCTGGACCTATAGGCATTCGTCCAGCCATTTGAACCGCTTGTCGGGCTGGGGGTTCCACGACCGGCCGCCCAGCACTTCCCCCAACGCCGTCACGACCTCGCGGTCGAACTGCCGACCACACTGCGCGGTCAGCTCAACCCACGCCTCCTCCTGAGACCAGGGCGTCGTACCCGCCGCACACCGCCAGGATGCGCGCGAGCAGCGGAATCTCCTCGGCCCGTCGTCGGTGGGGGTACCCCGCGTCCCATTCAACCGCTCATGGTGGTGACACACGGCCAGGCGGAGGGTGCGGGAGACCCCGGGCAGCAGGATGGTCAGGTGAGCGGGTGCCGTTGCCTCCGGCACCACTCCTGGGCGGTCAAGGGACCCGTCCTGCGCCGCACCGCCTGGCGAACGAATGCCCTGCCCAGGTCATGGAGCAGCCCGGCGCGGCAGGACTCGCACACCTGAACGTCGGAGCGCCCCAGGTGTTCGGCCACGGCGGCGGCCAGCGGGGCCACTCGTCCAGCGTGGGCCGTGAGGGGCCACCGGGCGACCCGGGAGCGAACCAGGCCGACCGGAGGAAAGAGAGACGGGAGAGCATGGGGCCCAAGGGTCATGGGCACCTCCTCCGGCGTCAAGAAGGAGCGCCCCCATCTGGGGGCACTTCAAGGAATTCACTCAGAGGGGGCTGAAGACGAACTTGTCGCTGGTCCCGCCGCGCAAGACGCTCTCGGTGTGCTCGCCGAGGTACGTCTCCCCGGTGATGGCCTCCAGCGCCCCCCACACCGCGCCCAGCGTGAAGGTGCACTTGCGCTCCGACCCCAGCGGCTCGCCCGCCGAGCACACCGTGTCCTGGGTCTCGATCACCACGTCCTCGCCCTCCCGGTACGAGCGCGTCACGGCGGCCAGGCAGGTGCCGTCCCGCCCGATGGCGGCGTTCAGCACCCCGGCGATCTGCTCGACGGGGAGGTGGCTGCCCGCCACGCCGAGTTCGGTGGCGAGGTCGCGGCCCCGCACCTTCCCGGCGCGGGTGAAGACCACAGCGGCGCCGTCCGGGCCGAGGGTATCCTCGACGCCGACGATCACGGCCTTGAAGCAGACGACGGAGTTGAAGTCGCCCAGATGCGGGCGCAGTTGGGGGGTGGCGGTGGCGGTCACGGGAGTCCTCCTGGGGTAAAGGGTGGTCAGAAGCTGGTGGAGCGAGGCGGGCAGGGTTGCCATGCGGACCTCGGAACGTCGGGGAGAGGCGCTCAGAGGATGGTGGCGACGCTGGACGCGGCGTCCCGGGCTTCCATGTTCAGCAGGCCCAGGTTGATCCCGGTCGGGGCGACGACCGCGAGCACGCCCTTGTGTCCGGCGGCGTAGATGTACACCTGGCCGTGTGCTCCGCCCACGCTCATGTCGGTGAGCTGGCCCGAGCCGAGGGTGTCGTTGATACGCTTGCCCAGCCCCAGGGCGGTCGCGGCCATCGCGGCGACGCGGTTGGCGTCGGCGCCCTCCCCCATCGCCTGGGCGATGGGCAGGCCGTCCACGGTGGCGACCAGGGCGCCGCGCAGTTCGGGCATCGAGCTGCGCAGGGTGGTGAGGGTGGAGTTGAGGAGGTCTTGCTTGCTGAGGGTCGCGGTCATGGTGGCGTCCTTTCCGGAGACGGGTCCGGTCACGGGAGGGCGGGAGACGGGGCGAGGTGCAGTTCGAGCAGGCTGGCGAGCAGCAGCCGGGCGTCGTCGGGATCGGTGGCGTTCAGGCCCACCACCTGGGGCTCGGGGAGACCGAAGTACAGGGCCACGTCGGCCGGAGCCCACACGCGCGGCAGGTCCTGGCGGGTGACGCCGACCAGGAAGGGCACCGGGACGCGGCTGGTGATGAAGTCGAGGATGTTGCGGGCGTGCGCGAAGTCCTGCGGGCGGTCCCCGGCGACGAGCAGCAGCAGACCCAGGGCGCCCTCGCACAGCACCTCCCACATGAAGGAAAAGCGGTCCTGCCCGGGGGTGCCGTAGAGGTGCAGCTCCTGGCCGTCCAGGCGCAGGGTGCCGAAGTCGAAGGCGACGGTGGTGTGGCGCTTGCCGATGTCCTCGCTGGCCTCGGCCTCGGTGGCGACGACGGGCGTCTCGGAGAGGGTCTGCACGAAAGTGGTCTTGCCCGCGCCCACCGGGCCGGAGACGACGAGCTTCAGGGGGGCCTGGAAGCCGCTCACGCGCTCACCGCTCCGGTGAGTCGGCGCAGGGCCCCGAGCAGGCGGTGCACGAGCGGGGCGGGCGCCGGGGGGGCCACTGGAGTCCAGCTCCCACCAGCGGGTCCATCGCCTGCCGGCTGGGCCGCAACGGGGACGCCCGGCCGGGTCACGCTCCCCGCCCGCTGCGGCGCGATCAGGTTCACGGCCCGCAGCCGATGCAAGGTCTCCCGAACCTCGCGCTCGGTGCGGCCAACCCGCCGGGCGAGGTCCGAGGCACTCGCGCCCGAGGCCAGGTGCGGCCCGACCAAGGCCCAGGTGTCCGCGAGCGTGGGAGGCACCCGCGCCGGGGGGGTGGTGGGCACGAAGCGGGTGTCGGGGTGGGGCAGTTGATCCTCGGGGAGGGGCGCCCCGGTGAGCGCCGGAAGCAGGTCCAGCAACGGCAGGTTGTAGAAGCCGGGGGTGGTGGCCGAAAACTCGCGGGGCTTGAACTCGAAGGCTCCCCGGCCCTGAGCACGCAATTCCCCCAGGATGTCGTGAACCTGACCCGTCTCCCGGACCGGGAACCCGTCGAGGTACAGCGCGCGGAGGTGTCCTTGCACGACCGTCAGTTCGAGCGTGCGGCCTCTGTAAGCGCTGTGGAAGTACAGCGTCCCGCTCCGGGTTCCGAGGATTCTCGCCAGATCGGTGAGCGCGTGGTGTTCGAGGTCACCGAACAGGGCCATATCAACTCCTTTCGAGAAGGGAAACCGGTGGCTCCGCGAGGGGCGTAGGCTGCCATCTCCTTGACGACTGTCCGGTTCGTTGTACCCGACGTGGAATGTCGGATTTCTGACGCCCCGCCGTTTCGCTCAACATGAAGAGAGTGGTCCCGACCTGGGGCGATGAGGCTGGCCCATCGGTTCCGGCATAGGGCGTCATGGTGATCCTCCACCCTGTGCTCACCATCGCTGGTGCCGGGTGATCGGTTTCCGCCTCGACGTGTTCCCGGCCATCACGCACCTGGTTCAGCAGCGGACCCGGGCGCCAGAGGTCCCGCGCGGACTTGGAACCTTCGAGACTAGGGGCGCCCAGCCTGAACCCGCGGTGGGGGCTGCACGGGCGGGGCTTGAGATCGGACGGCGGTCGCGGAGGTGCGCGCGTGGCGCTGCCCCCGCAGGTCCGCGTCGTAGGTCAGGAAGCGCGGCGCTTCTGAGGCCGTCGTCGGCCCACTTGGCCTACGGTCGGGTGGTCCCGCTGCCGCCGTGCCCGAGCTGCCGGGTCACGTCGCGCGGGGTCAGGCCTGACCGCACCATCCGCGTCCCAGCGTCGTGCCGCAGCGCGCGCATCTCCCCGTCGAGCACTTCAGCCTTCCTGCACACGAGGCGGGACTGCTTCCGGGCCGCTTCGCCCGTCACCGACGACCCAGGGTGAACGTTGGCCGCCCGCCGCCCTCACATGCCCCGCAGGTGCGCCTTGAGTCTGTCATTCGCCCACTTGCCGTAGGTGCGGGCGGTCTGCACGTCGCTGTGCCCCAGGTGCTCCGCCACGTCCTGAAGCGGGAAGCCTGCCCGCACCAGGCGCGTCCCCGTCGTGTGCCGCAGGGCGTGCAGGCTCAGGTAGGGAATGCCCTGCTGCTTACAGAGGGTCCGCAATCTCCCCCGCGCCGCTTCCGGAGTGCGCCCAATCACCGCCACCTCTTCTTTTTGAGGACCGAGTTCTCGCAAGTCCGCAATCAAGGAGGACGAGAGCAGAACGCGCCGGGTCTTCCCGCCCTTCCCGTTCCGCACGGTTAAGGCGCCGCCCTCCAGGTCCAGGTCGCCCCACTTCAACCCCGTGATCTCGGAGGCGCGCAGCCCAGCGATGCCGCCAAGACGCAGCAGCACCCGCATCTCGACGGGAGCGACGGCGAGCAACTTGACCACATCCCCTTCCGGGTAAGGCTGCCGTTTATCCTAGGGGCGCCGTTTGTCCTTGCGCGGCTTCACGTCGGTGAAGGGGTGGTCGCTGGTGGCCTTGGCCCAGCGCAGGGCAGCGTAGAGCGCCCGTGCTCCCGCGAGCAGCACGCCCACGGAGGCCGGGGACTTCCCGCCCGCCTCCAGCTCGCGCACCCACAAGTCGGCGTGCTCGGAGTCCGGGTGAAGCACCTTAATCGCATTGCCCTGGGCGTACTCCAGCCAAGTTCGGGCACCGAGGCGGTACTTGCGCAGGGTCTCTTGACTCACATGCCCGTGGGTGCGGACGTGGTGGGCTTCCAGCAGGTCGAGCAGTGTCCCCACATCCTGTTCCGCGACCGCGGCCACCGCTCGGCGCCGCCGCTCCTCGGGGTTCAGATTCACCCACTCGCGCGACGGCGCCAGTGATTCGTGCTTGTAGCGGTCGAGGGTCATGCGCCCTTCTCCTTGTGCTCTTCCACGAGGTTCTTCTTGAGCGCCGCCACCCGTTCCAGCAGCTCGGCGTGGTGCCCCAGAGCGCTGACGCTGAACCCGGCCATGAGGATGCCGGCGGCCAGGAAGAGCAAGATCGCCGCCAGGGCCAGGACGGCGCCCGGTGTGATCGGCACCTTGAGCCCTGGCACCACGGTCGTGTGGTCGTCGAAGAACTTGGCCGCCGAAAACGTCCCGAAGATCAGGAACAGGAGACCGATCAGGCCTCCGGCACGGTTCTGGCCGAGGAACAAGGAGACGCGGTGACCCACCCGCTGGTCGGCGGCTCGTGCGCTCGCGGCGACGTACAGCAGGGCGGCCCACGAGTACGGCAGGAGCTGCCGGATCAAGGGCTCCTCGTGGTGGGACTTCCGTTGAAATTGCGCCATCGTGTCGGCGTGCCGCCGTTTCCAGTCCCGGGACGTGAGGACAGCCAGGATCACGCCGCTGACCAGGGTGGAAGCTGCGGCGACAAACACCATGAGCAGCGAGAAGGTCAGGGGGACAAAGCGCACCAGGATCAGGGTGACCAGCGCCAAGCACCAGGCGGACACCATAACGCGTTGCCAGACTCGATCCGGTTCAGGAACGGAGGTTGGGGGAGGGGTTCGTGCGGCGGTGAGCAACACGCCGTGAATGGCGTCCGCCTCAAGCAGGAGAGACCCGTGTGAGGGTGTGGCTTCGACCTGAGGAGTGAGGGTCAGGGTGACCTGGGTGGGAACATTGTTCGTCGTGGTTTCATCCCGGGTGGATCTGGCTTCAGCTTGCGGTGGGTGTCCCTGTCCTGGCACGGTGTCCCTTGGTGTTCTACTCACACTATTACCTTTTAGTAACCCTCATTACCAGAGGGGTGGGGTGGGGGAGGGGTAGCGAACGTGATAGAGTGTCCCCATGTCAGGAAGTGTCCCTCAAGAGCCGCAGGTATACTCCGGGCAACTCGGTCCTAAATACCGCGCCATCCTTCCCCGCGGGGTGCGTGATGCCCTAGAAGTGGCCGAGGGGGACACTCTCCTCTACGTGGTGGAGGGAAAGAGGGTGCGGCTCACCACCAAGCACCAGTTGGCCCAGGAGCTGTACGGGAGCCTTGCCGAGGAGGACGGCCGTGACTTTACCCAGGAACTCCTCGACGAGCGACGTGCCGAAGCTCAGCGGGAGAAACCTTGAGCACCCGACCCCTTCTGCTGGACGCCAGTGCCCTGACCGCCTTCATCCGCCGGGAGCCGGGAGGGGAGAAGGTGCTCGCGTCCTTGACCACCGCCCGCCGCGAGCACTTCGTTAGCACCGTGCAGCTCATCGAGGTCGAGGGCAAACTGGTCAGTGACGGGACCTTCACCCCCGAACAGGTCCGGACGCGCATTTACCAGCTCGGGCAGCTCCTCACCGTGATCCCCTTCGAGGTCAGCGCGCAGCGGGCGGCCAGCTTCTACTACGCCCGGCGCAAGCCCTACGATCTGAGTCTGGGCGATGCCCTGTGTCTGGGGACTGCGGAAGCGCTGGGGGCGGACGTGATGACGGCCGAACAGAATTGGGCGACCCTCCCCGACCTTCCCTTCGGGGTCGAGCTGATTCGGGGAGAAGCCTGAGGTCACGCCCCGCTCCGGAGGGCGGTGGGGGGAATGGCCGGTCCATCTCTTGCCCTGGCGTAGTACCTCGGCGTGCCGGTGCTGACCGTGGACCAGCCGTGGGCCGACCTTGACCTGGGCGTCACCGTCCAGATCATCCGCTCACCGTGAGGGCTGTTGCCAGTCCCGTCACCCTTCCATCTCCAGTCCACTTTGTCCTCCCCCTCCCTTTGTTTGGAAGATCATGTCCTTATGTTGAGCCTGAGATTAAAATTCTTTGGCTCACTTCCCCCTTGTCTTCCCTGGCCCTCACGGTGTCCGGGACCGCACTCAACGGGCACCGCCTCCAGGAGCACCACGATGACCAGAACTCCACACCCCGTTCCAGACCCCCGCTCTTTGGCTGACCAGCGGGATGAGGTGCAGCGTCCTCAGGAGCAGGGACCCCAACGGTCCACCTTCTTCATGGAGGCGCCGGTCGCCGCCTTTGCGCTGGACGCCGAGGGCCGGGTTCAGGACGTCAACCGCCGCGGCCTCGCGCTGGTGGGCCTCGCCCGCGAGACCCTGCTGGGCCGACCCTTCAGTGAACTCGTCGCCCCCACTTCCCGACCCATCTTCGAGGCGTTGTTGGGCCGGGTCTTCGATGCCCCGGTCGGGCAGAGCGCCGAGATCGTGCTGCCCCGACCGGACGGCACGTTCCTCGACGTGCTGCTCGAAGCCGTGAGCCGTGAGGGAGAGGGCCTGTGGGATGGGTGCTCCCTGGTGGTGACCGACATCACGGCGTACAAGGCCGCGCAGCGGGTGTTGCAGAGCGGGAACGCGGACCTGAGTGGGCAGCTTCAGGAACGCACCGCCCGGGCCCGGGCCCTGAACGAGGAACTGGAACACGTGGTCACCACGTTTATCCAGCAACTCCAGCGCCCCACGAGGCAAGCCATGAGCGTCCTCGGTCTGCTACGCAAAGCCCTGGGGGACCAGCCGGAGGAGGTCAACCGGCCACTGCTCCAGATCGAGCGGGCCTTGCAGCAGATCGTGGCGCTGTTCGAGTCGGTGAACCGGTACATGCAGGCCCGGCAACTTCAGACCCGCATTCGGCCGGTGGACCTGAGCGTCGTACTGCGGGAAGTGCTCAAGGACATTCGGGACTTGCTGCGAGACCGCGATGTCCAGCTCACCCACGACGCACTGCCGGTGGTGCAGGGGGACAGTCAGGCGTTGTCGGTGATCTTTACGGAGTACCTCTCGAACGCCCTGAAGTTCACCCGGACGCGGGAGGAGGCCCGCATCCACATCCTGGTGCGGGAGACCGAGACGGAGTACCACGTCGGCGTGCAGGATAACGGGGTGGGGTTTGACCCGCGGCAGGAGGCCAAGCTGTTCCGGCTGTTCGGCCGTCAGCACTCGTCGAACACCTACGAGGGGTCGGGGCTGGGGCTGGCGGTGATCCGGCGGGTGTGCGAGCGCTTCGGCGGGCGGGCGTGGGGGGAGGGGCAGCCGGATCAGGGGGCGACCTTCTGGTTCGCCTGGCCCAAGCGGCCCGTCGTGTTGGAATAAGGGCACCGCCCAGCCGGAGGCCGCACGAAGACCGTCGAGCACATTCAGGCGGTGAGGGCGGCCCGGCGAACAACGGTGGTCGCTACCCTCCAAGCCGAACAGCTTGCCAGGGGACAGCACGGTGAGGCGTACAGCCAAGCCGTTTCTGTGGACTTCGTGGCGGAACTGGCGGCGATGGAAGCTCAGGGTCTGGCCCTCGCCCAGCACCGGCAGGAGGCCCTGGACCTGCTGCGGAAGGCGGTGCCGGACCTGGTGCTGCTCGACCTGAACATGCCGCGCATGAAGGGGCACGAAATCCTGGCGGCCGTCAGGAGCAACCCGGTGCTGCGCCGGGTGCCGGTGGTGTTCACTACCTCGGGCGAGATGCGCGACCGGCAGGCGGCGAGCGCGGCGGGCGCCGACAACGACGTGCGGAAGCCCGAGGGGTGCGGGGAGTCGATCGACACCCTGAACGGCCTGGGACGGCGGTGGCTGGCCGCCCCATTGTGCCTGAATCGTGAAGCCTGGGCCTGCACCTCGCACCGCGAACTCCGCAGGGCAGTGGTATGCGGGTCGGGGGGACGAAATTTTGCCCGTGGATCGAAGTTCACTGCCGCCGCTTCATCATGTAGGTCGGCTCTGGCTCCACAAACTGTGAAACGCGGCGTACCCGTCGCCGAGTGCCCGGCCAGTAAACCAGTTCATAGCCCCGCCGCAGCCTGCTCTCCACCAGGGACGCGGAAACCCAGGCGCCCGCATATCCCTCGGCCTGGTGCTGGGCAGCGAGGTCCCGTTCCTCCTCGCTCCCCACCTCAATGGGGAACGCCTCGTCGCCTTGGAAGATGGCTTTCAAGTCGGGAAGGAGGGCAACGGTGTTGCTGGTACCCCGGCGCACCCACACCTGCCCGGGAGCCACCGTGGTGCTACGGCCAACGCGCGTTTTGATCACGTGTGGAGAGGGCGGGATGCGCAGCACGCGCAACAGGCCCACCAGTTGACCTTCGTGTTCGAATTCACCGTAGGCAAAGTGGGGCACGGGGTCGAGGAAGCGGGCGAAGAATTGCCGGAGCTGGGCATCGTCCACGGGGTGGGCACGGCGTTCACGATGAACCACCCGCCGGCCCTGGTGATCGGCGATGCCGTAGACCAGATGTCCGGGTTGAGGACTGATCGCGTTGGTGAGCGCGGCCACGTCTTTGATGACCTCGGCGCGGGCATCGTCGTACTGCTCGCTTTTTGGCTCAAAGAAGCCTGGTGGGAAGGTGCGCTTGTACTCCAGATCCACGCTTTCGGGCCACTGCAACAGCGCGAGAAGATCCTCACGGTTCATGTCAGAGGTTGTCCCAGGAAGGGGGGAAGCCGCTCCCTCGGTCGCTGCGCCTCCTGCTCACGACCACGCGTGCCTTGTCGTTCGGGGGGTTTGCCGCTTCTCCCGCTTCCATCACAGTCAGGGGCCTGCCCGTCAGTATCAGGCAGCACCAACGCGCCTCGCGTGTGGCTGTTCCGCTGCTCGCCGTTCTCAGGGCCGTGGCTTCCGCCGCGCCCGCCTACACCCTTCAGGTGACGCCCAAGGTCACCGGGAGGTACACCGTGGACGTGACGATCAAGACGAACCTGCCGGCCAATGCCGTGCTCAGTGTGAGCCTTGGACTGGCGGGTCAGAAACCCAATGACGTGTTCATTGGAACCAGCTTCGTCAGCGTGCCGGTCAAGAACGGCCGCGCACACGTCGTGATCGACGGCGAGAAGCTCGGCCAGCCGCACGGCTCGAAGCTCCCCGCCGGGCGGTATGATGTGGAGGTCAACTTCTATCCGCTTTGGGAGGAGAACCGGCCTCTGGGGCTCACCCAGAAGCTGGAGAGCATCGCCCAGGTCCATCGCCCAGGTCACGCTGGGTGCGTCCGGTGGGTCGGCGGCGGCGGCACAGAAGAAGCAGGCGGCGCAGAAGTGGGTGATGCTCAACGTCGATATGGGGGATTCCTGGGCCAAAACCAACCTCCCCGGGCGGTACGGCCAGTACGTCGAGGTGCCGCTCGCCGCCGGGCACGGCAACCCCAAAGTCCTGAAGATGTTCTACTTTCCCAGCATCGACATGACGTTCATGGTCAACGTCGGGAACCTCGAAGTGTGGCGCACGGGCCGTGCGAGCTACTGAGGAAGACATGGACGCCTCCCTCTTCCCCGGCAGCCTGCCAACGCAAGCCAGCTTCAGACGAGAGGTACGGGGTCACATGGCACGACTGATCGAGGACCCAGGGCGGCGGCGGACGGCGCTATGACCTGGAGGACCGACCAATCCAATGGGGCACGGAGCTGGAGGTCTACCTGCGGGGCGGGTGGCTCCCCATCCGGTTCGAGATGGAAGGCCAGCAGTGCCCGGTGTTCTACCTGAACCTCGGGAACGGTTGGGATCAGGTCTCCATGCGCCTGCCGGACACCGCTGAGTTGCGCTGGCCCCCGAAGGACGAACACCCCGAGGAGACGCAGGTCCGCAAGCTCAGGCGGGTGGTCGAGGAATTGGCGGATGTCCTTGCTTCCCCCACCTCCTACTACGACGACGAGCGGGAGGGGGCGATCCACCGGGCCCGGCTGGTGCTCCAGGCGACCGCGCCCCGGTTGCCGGTGAAGGACTGACCGTGACCTGGCACGAGGAGTGTGATTTCCCCTCGGTCGTCGAGGCCTCGTTCGTGCCCGTCGAGGGGTGCCGGAGAAGGAGGAGCCGCACCACCACGCCACCTCATTCGGTCTGGCCCGCGTCGAGTTGGAGCACGGCGAGGAGAGCGAGGCGCAAGGGATCGTCTACCTCTTCCACCCGGAGGCATTCGAGGAGCCGCACTGGGAGGTCCTGGGGTACTGCGTCCGCAAAAAATCGTATGAGACGGCGCAGACTTTCCCCCTCGACCAGGCCGAGGAGGCGCGGGCCTACGCCCGGGGCTTGGCGGTGGCGATCTTAAAGGGCCTGGGAGAGGGAGAATCAGGACGGGAACCTCCACCGCCACGGTCCTGACCTGGGTGACCGCTGTCCGGAAGAAGATGGGCCCCCGGCGGTTCAGCGCGGTCCCGGCAGCGTGAACCCGAAGGTCGCACCGCGTCCCGGCGTCCCCTGCGCGAACACTGTCCCCCCGTGCCGGGCAATGATCCGGCGCACGTTCGCCAGCCCCACCCCCGTCCCCTCGAACTCCTCGTGGCGGTGCAGCCGCTGGAACACCCCGAACAGCCGGTCCGCGTAGCGCGGATCGAACCCCACCCCATTGTCCCGCACGAACACCGCCCACTCCCCCGGGCGGTCCTCGGCCCACACCTCGATCCGGGCCACGTCCTGCCCCCGGGTGTACTTCAGCGCGTTCGAGAGCAGGTTGAGCATGACCTGCCTCAACGTGTGCGGGTCGCCCCTCACCAGCGGCAGGGGTGAGACGAGCCAGTCCACCTGCCGCCCCGGCACGTCCGCCTCCAGTTCCGCCCACACCGTCCTCACCAGCTCCCCCAGGTCCACCAGCCCCGTCTGGAGCGGCAGCCGGGAGGTGCGCGACAGGTCCAGCATGGCGTCGATCAGCGTGTTCATCCGCCCGGTGGCCTCGTCCACGATCTTCAGGTAGCGCCCGGCTTTGGCGTCCAAGCCCTCGCCCAGGTGCTTGCGGAGCAACTCGTTGAAGCTCCCGATGTGCCGCACCGGGGTCCGCAGGTCATGTGAGACGCTGTAGGCGAAGGCCTCCAATTCCTCGTTGGCGACCTCTAGCTTGCGGCGCTCCTCGGCCAGGTGCGCCATGCCCTGGGCCCGCTCCAGGGCGAGCCCCAGACTGCGCACGACCGTCTCCAGCACCGCCCGGTCCGCCGCGCTCCACCTGCGCGCCTCAAACAGGCCCACGCCGAACACCCCGACGGCGGCGCCGTTCACCACCAGCGGCAGCGTCGCCACAGCCTGCACGTGTTGCACCAGTTCCGCGGGCGTGTCCGCGCCCTGCGCGTACGCGTCCTGATACAGGGGCTGCCTGGTGGTGAACGGCGTGAGCAGCGAGGGGGCCTCGCGGGGCAACCCCGCGTCCACCGCCGCCTGCAACTCGGCCGAGCCGTGCGAGTCCACCTGGGACCGCACCCGCCACAGGTCGTGCTCCAGTTCGTAGTACACGGCGAAGCCCGGCGGCAGCAGGGAGCGCACGATCTCCTGCGCCCGCTGGATCAGCGCCCCCGGTTCACCGTGCAGCGTCAGGTCGCGGCTGAGGTCGGCGAAGCCCTCCAGGGCCTGGGTGCGCGCGTCGAGTTCCGCGTTCTGGACCTGCAACTGCCGGGCCCCCTCCGCCCGCTCGAAGGCCAGCGCCAGTCTGCGCCCTACCGACCGGAAGACGGTGCGCTCCCGTTCCGTCCACCCGCGGGCCTCCGAGGTCCCCATTGTCAGGAGACCATGAGGCTGCCCGTCCTCGAAGTAGGGATACAACGCCGCCGCCCCGTAGACCTCGGTGTGCTCGGCGCCCTGGGGGTCCCAGCCGTCCACGAACACCACGTCACGCTCCGTAAAGGGGCGGGCGAAGGCGGGCAGGTCAGCAGGAAAGCCCTGTTTCGACTGCGCCATGACCTCGGGGGGCGTGTTCTCGGAAAAGGTTCGGCCCTTCCAACACCCGTCCTCCAGCTCGGAGTACCCCACCTCGACACCCAGGGTGGCGCGCAGCACGTCCTTGGCCTCTTGGGCGAGGGTGAGGGCGTCCGTGATGTGGGTGGACCCCTCGGTGAAGCGGGCGAACGCTGCCAGGGCCTCGCGCTCCTCCTCCAGTTGCCGGGTCTGCTCGGCCCGCTCCAGCGCCAGGTTCAGCCCTCGTCCGACGGCCCGCACCAGGGCTCGGTCGCGCTCGCTCCACTGCGGCGTGTTCTTGAGCCCGAAGAGCAGCAGGTGCCTGACCTTGCCGTTCACGACCAGGGGATAGGTCGCCGCGCTGCCGTATTCCTCGCTGGGTTCGATTCCCTCCCGCTCGGCGTCCCAGCCGTCGGTGAAGACCACCGTCCTCGTCCCCAGGGCGTGGCGAATGAAGGGGGTGCTGTCTGGCAGTCCGGCCCGGAGGCGATTGACCAGGGCTTCCCCGAGGTCCTCACTCCAGGCCTGGACCTTCCACAGGTTCCCGTCACGGGTGTAGTAGCCGGTGCTGCCGTCCTGAAAGCGGGTGCGCAGCACCGCGATGGCCTGCCGGGCGAGGGCCAGCAGGTCCGTCTCGGTGCCTACGGCTTCGGTAAAGGCCACAAAGGCCTCCTGGGCGCGGGCGTCCGCCTCAATCTGCTCGGTCCTGGCCTGGGCCTCCCGCTGCGCCTGTGCGCGTTCCAGGGCCAGGCCCAGGGTGGCCGCCGCCCTCCTCAGCAGGTCACGGTCGCCCTCCGGCCAGGGCCCGGCCCGGGGAGGGCGCCACACGCACAGGAACCCGGCCACCCCGTCCCCGGGCGCGTGAATCGGTTCCACCGCGAAGGCCAGCGTGGGCAGCCCCGCGAGCTGCCCGCCCGCCGCGGTGTAGTTCGCGTGGTACCCCGCTTCCCCCGTGCGGGCACACGCGGCGAGCAGGGTGGCTTCCTTCAGGGGGACGTCGCGCGTTTGCAGGGCGGTCATCGCAGGCACCGCTTCGCCCCAGATTGTGGGCACGCGGATCAGGCCGCCTTCCAAGCGCACGACCATCGCGCTGCTCGCGCCCAGCGCCTCCCCGAGTGGCCCCAGGGCCAGCGCGGCCACGTCCTCCGGGGAGTGGGCCGCTTGCAGGGCGTCGCCCAGGGCGGCGAGCACCTCGGCCCGCGAGCGGGCCGCCTCGGCTTCCCGGGTGCGTTCCTCGACCCGACGCTCCAGGGTGCGGTTCAGCTCCCGAATGTCTTCTTCCGCCTGTTTGCGTGCGGTGATGTCCTTGAAGTACACCGACAGTCCGTCCTCGGTCGGGTAGACGCTGATGTCCACCCAGACGTCCAGGATGGGTGACCTGGACTCCAGCCGCACCGCCCGCCGCTCCCGGGCGGCCCGCAGGTGCGCCTCGTAGGGGGCGCTGCCGACCGCTTGAGGAAACGCCTCCCAGTACACCTGACCGAGCAAGTCCTCGCGCCTTCTCCCCCAGAGGCGTTCGGCTTCCCGGTTGACGTAGGTGAAGCGCCAGTCGCGGTCCACGGCATAAAAGGCGTCGCTGACGCTCTCCAGGATGTCGGTCTTCTGCCTCGCTTCCTGCCTCAGGTGCTCCAGGGAGCGGACCCGCCCCAGGGCGACGGCGCACTGGGCGGCGAGGGTGCGCAGGAAGCGCCCTTCCTCGGGGGGGAAGGGGTGGGGTTCCTGGAAGTCGAGGAGGATGACGCCGAGGGGCCGGTCGTCGAGGACCATCGGCAGGACGGCGGTGGCGACCGGCGTGATCCCGCCCGTCCTGGCCTCCAACTCCGGGTAGGCGCGGGTCAGGTCGTCCGCACGCTCGAAGAAGAGGGGCTCACGGCGGTTCAGGGCGTCGCCCGCGGGGACGTTGCCGTCCAGGGGGCCATCCTGCCACAAGGTTTGAGCACCGGCTTCATAGCCCTGGATGGCGGCGATCCCCAGGCGCGTTCCCGCGTCGTCCACGAGGAGGACCGCTCCCGCGATGGCGTTCAGGGCGTCGAGGGCGGGCGTCAGGATGACCCCGAACACCTGCTCCGGGGTCTGGGCGGCGGCGAGGGCCTCGGTGACGGCTTGCAGGTGCTCGCTCAGGGCGACGCGCGCAGGGGCGTCGGCCCCGGGCTGGCTGGACATGCGCTCCAGAATACCGGCCCGGCTTCTGGACACCGTGCTCTGAGGTGAATTGTGGCGGCAAGCCTACCCCTGGCCGAAGTCAGGAAGCGCAGGCTTACGCCTGGGGTCTGGTCGTGGCGATCATCGCCGTGCTTGAGGAAGGTCAGGCCCACACCCTCAGGTAAGTTTCCCTTCTCCACTTTAAGAAACGTGCCAGACAGGCTACGAATGGCGTCTGGCACGTCTGGAGAATGGACTTCAGGCCGCTTCCAACCCAGTCATCCGAACCCGCTCCACCGACCGCCGGTACACCTGCGCCCCCTGCCAGAACAGGCAGGCCAGTGCGATGAGCGCGACCAGCGGAGCGAACTCGGCCGGGATGTTGTAGCGGTTCATCACGTCCTGGGCAGTATCGGGGATGGTGAACAGCTCGGCGGCACCCTCCTGAGCGCTGATGACCACCAGCACGGCCAGCACCAGCGGGATCAGCCGCGCACGCCGCCACGTCAGCGGAGCCGCCTGGCTCATCCGCTGTGCCGTCTGTTCGGCCCACAGGTCCACTCCGTCAGGGGAGATCAGCAGGGTCCAAATATCACGCATGGTCCTGTTCACTTCTCACGGTACGCGGTGCTTGGGCACGGAGTTCCCCTGTGCGAGGTTTACGGGCCGCGCCATCTGCCCGTTCGCCGTCCCGAAAGTGTCCGGGTACTGCCTCGCCAGCAACTCGGCGCGGGCCAGGGTCAGGGCCCCACTCGCCAGCCCGAACACAAAGGTGCCTCCCACCATCAGTATCAGGGAAGCCGGGAAGTGCAGCAGCGCACCGGTCCCCAGTCCGACGAACAGCACCAGGGTCAACGGGAGTGCCCTAAGTCTCGCCAGCAGCGGGACGAACAGCACCCGGCCTGGTAGGGCGGCCAGCCCGAGGAGGCCCGTGAGGCCCGCCGCGAGCCCAGGGGCGTACCCGGCGGCGAGGAGCAAGGGCGCGAGTTGCAGGCCCACCCCCACCGTCACGATCCGCGCGAGCGTGAAGGCCAGCGTCAGCCGCGCGAAGGTAGGGTCCGGGGTGAAGACCGGACGAGAAACGTTTGGCGTAATCCCTCCTACGGAAGGCAGCCCCCACCAGGCCAGGAGGCCGACGGCCCAGAGCAGCGCCGCCAGGCCCAACAACGTCTCAGAGAGGCCAGTCAACCCCAGCAGCGCGGTCGTGAGCGGCACGAAGATCGTGCTCGCCAGCCCGGCGACGAGCGTGATCGTCAGGGTAGCCCGAGTCCGGGCAGTGGCGCTCACCTGTTGCCCCAGGACGGTGAAGGCGGCCTCGTAGAAGGTCAGGGCCATCGCCCCCCGGCCAGCAGCCAGCCCAGCACAAAGGCCGGGTAGCTGGAGGTGCAGGCCAGCAGCACGAAGGCGAGACCGCCTAATACCGCCCCGCCACCCACCAGCACCCGGCCCCCGCGAGCGTCGAGGGCGCGACCGACCCTTGGGGCGATCAGCGCCGTGACCAGCAGGGCGAGGGTGAAGGCCAGGCCGGTCTGAGTGCGGGACCACCCGCGTTCGTGCTCGGCAGCGACCGCAAGAAGGGGCTGGGCGTAGTACAGGGCGCCGTAACTGACGGTGGTGAGAACGGCCAGCGTCCACACCAGGGAACGCTGACCGCGAGTGGACTCGGGCATCAGCCCAGGGAAATCAGGTCGGTTGTGGCCGGGCCACAGCACCCGCTCCCACTCGTGGGAGCACAGCACGACGCGGCCCCCACCGGCTCGGCGGTGGCAGCAGGCTGCCCGCAGGCGTCAGAAGCCTTGCACTGAACCCCGGGCATCCGCAGATGGACGATGACCCGCTCCCCCTGCGGCTCAACGTGCGTGACGTGGTACTGCATGGCGGGCAGGGCACTGTTCCCGTACTCGAAGCGCACCTCCGCCTCCCCGCGCACGGGCACGCTCTTTGCCACCTTGTCGTAGATGCCCAGGAACTTGCGGGTGGTCATCAAGCCCTCCCCCGCCTCCCGCGCGCTGCCATCCTTGAGCTGGATGACCGTCTCGCGCCAGGCGTCCGCCCACCCGCCGCAGTCCATCGCCTCGATAGTCACCGCCTTCACTTCCGTGACGTGGTAGCCAGGGCCGACCAGCCGCTCGCCGTGGAGCCAGAACTCCAGGGGGAGTTGAGGCCCTGCGCGCAGCGCGTCGAGCAGCGCGAGGGTGGAGGTGTGGTTCGCGAGTCCGGGGACGGTCTGGGTCATGGCGTTCTCCTTGAGAGGCAGGTGCATGAGAGTGGCGGACTGAGGGCAGGCGTCTTGAAATTCGCGCGAGGCGAGCAGCGCAGCGGGCGTCACCGAGCGGGGCACTCGGACGAAGCCGAAGCGCGGGAAGTAACCCTCGGCGGTGGTGGTGAGCAGGTAGAGATGCTGGAGGCCCAGGGCGCGGGCCTGGTCGAGCACCTCATCGACCAGCCGGGCGGCCACGCCCTGCCCCCGTGCCGATGGCGTGACGGCTACCGAGCGCAGCAGGCCCACCCTGTCGTGCGTCTCCAGCCCGGTGAGCCCGAGCAGTTGCCCGTCCCCGTCCTCGGCGAGGAGGAAGCCGCCCAGGTGCTCGCGGACGCCTGCCGTGGGCAGGTCAAGCGTGAAGAGCAACGCTTCAGCCGCAGGAAGATCAGCGGGACGTGCGCCTCGGGTCAGCATCCGCAGCCCCCCTCCCCGTCGAGTTCGGCCTGAAGCGCGGCGCTCAGGCCCGTGAGGAGCCGCAACGTCGCGGCCCGGTCGGCTTCCGGCAGGCGGGCCAGCACCCGGGCGGACTGGGCGTTGAGTTGAGCGTCAAGGTCCTGCGCGGCCTGGTGTCCCGCGTCGGTGAGGCGCAGAAGCAGGGCACGGCGGTCGCCCGGGTGCGGGGTCTTCACGAGCAACCCCTGTTCCACCAGGTCGTCGGTGCTGCGGCTGAGCCACGCTTTGTCCAGGTTCAACGTGCCGGTCAAGGCCCGCAGCGTCTGGTCGCCCTCGCGTTCGAGGGTGGTGAGGATCGCGCACTGGGTCGCGGATTGCACGTCGCAGCAGGCGAAGTTGCGCTGCTGCAACTCCCCAAACAGCCGCGTCACCGTGCGGAGCAGCGCCCCGGTCTGACCTACCTCCCCCACTTTGTTGTCTTTGGCAACAGTCATGGGGTGACTGTACGCCTGTCCCCGATAGTTGTCAAAAACAACAGTTGAGAGACACAACAAGCGCCGCTCTCAGAGAGGTTCTTGTTCGGGCACGACCTCCTGAGCGAGACGGGGCTCGGGTTGGGCGGGTTCGGCGGGGCTCAGCAGGGCGTTGACGGCTACCGCCAGCGCGGCGCCGAGCAGGGAGCCACCCAGTACAGCCAGTGGGCCGTCCAGAGGCCGCTCGCCAGGGCAGGGCCGAAACTGCGGGCCGGATTCATGCTTGCCCCGGTGATCGGGCCGCCCATCGCGGCTTTCAGGGCGACGACCCCGCCCACCACCCCGGGCCGCCCGGAGCGTAGGGCGACCAGCAGGAAGAAGGTCAGCACCGTTTCGAGGGTGAACGCCTGGCCCACGCTTCCGGCCGGAAGCGTGACCCCGAGGTTGCCTTCCCTGCCGAACAGCGCCAGCAGGAACGCCGCCGCGACAGCGCCGAGCAGTTGGGCCGCGACGTAGGGCAACGCCCTGCCGGGTGGAAAACGGCCCGCCAGGGTCAGCGCGAGGGTGGCCGCCGGGTTGATGTGCGCCCCGCTGATCGGGGCGAGCGCCGCGATCACCGCCGCGACGGTCAGCCCGAACACGGCGGCCACGCCCAGGTGCCCGAGCGCGCCCGTCTGCGCCTGTACCACCGCCGCACCCGGCCCGAAGAACACCAGCGCGAAGGTGCCCACTGCCTCGGCCACGAGGGCATGCGGAAGGGGCGTCGTCACGTCAGGCGACGGGGACGGCAGGGCTGTCCTCGTAGCTGGCGGGCACAGGCTGTCCTTCCCCCAGCGCCTGCACGAAGGCCCCGAACTGAACCCCCAGTTGGTCGCGCACCGCCCGCCAGCGGTCCAGGCTCCCACCGCTCGGGTCGGTGAAGGGGTAGTGCAGCCGGTGGGTCCGGCCCGGGTAGGCGGGGCAGGCTTTGGCGGCCGAGTCGCAGACGGTGATCACGTAGTCGAAGTTCTGCGGGTCCGGCACTTCCCACAGCGTTTTGCTGGTGTGCCCGTCGAGGCTCAGCCCGATCTCCGCCATGACGGTCTTCGCGTCGTCCTTGACCCGGGTGGCCTCGGTCCCGGCGGAATGCACATCGAGGTCGAGGCCTGCCCGCCGCGCCGCCTCCCGTGTGAGCGCTTCCGCCATCTGGGAGCGGGCAGAGTTGTGGGTGCAGAGGATCAGAACGCGGGTCACACCCTCAGCATATGGATTTCGTTTGATGCGTCAAGGCGAGCGGAACCGTGAAAATCTCGACCAGCAAGTTTCCACCCAACTGAAAAAATTGATCCTGACGCAGGGTGTAGTAGGTGTTCTTGCCGCGCTGCTCGGAGGAAACCAGTTCGGCCTCGCGGAGGATGCCGAGATGGTAGGAGACTTTGGACTGAGGCAGATCGAGCAAGGCTTCGAGGTCGCAGACGCAGCGTTCGCCGCCTGCCAAGTGTCGAACCAACTCGAAGCGGATCTCGTGGGAGAGCGCCTTGAGCTGGTCGAGCACGCTGGGGACTGCCACGGTCGTCATCCCCCCAGTGTAGGGGCTTCACCCGGGAGGCTGCCGCCTCTGACTTCCGGGCTTCCGGCGCATCTGCGCCGGGGAGGGCTCGAAGCCGAACGCCTCGTACAGCGCCCTGGCCTCTCGGGTCGCCGCAAGGCTCACGGAGCGTAGCCCACGGGCCTCCGCTTCCCCCAGGGCGTGGGCGGTCAGGGCGCGGGCGAGTCCCTGGCGGCGGGATGCGGGTTCAGTGAAGATGTTGACCAGCCGGGCCCGCCAGGGGTTGGGGTCGTCATGGGTGGGACCCCACTCCAGCAGCGTGAGCCCGACCCCAGCGAGGATGACGCCCTCCTGCTCGGCCAGCCAGCCGAGATAGACCTCGCGGGCCAGGGCGTCCGCCACCCACGCCGCGTAGGTGTCCAGGGCCGGGGCGGTGGGAGGGAACGTGGGAAAGCGGTGGCGGGCGACGGTGGCCGCGTCCCTGGGGCGGGCGCGGCGCAGAGACCAGGCGGGCACGCGGCAGTCTACCCGGGCGCGGTCTCCCCCCTTCTCCTCAGAGGATCGGGAAGGAATGGAGCATTCTCTCTTCTATGATAGGGATAATCCCTATCAACTCAGTCATGAGTGATTTTTCTCCCCCCCACACGCTCTTTTCTTTTTTGCGAACCTGTGTTACCTGTGGTGTCAGGAGGGACCCATGCCCACAACCGCCCAGGAAGGCACGACACTCCACCGCGTCCTGACCCGCGATGCTGACAGCGAGACCTGGGCCGACGAGTTGGAGGGACGCCCCGTTCTCAACGGCACGCTGCTGGAACTGCGGGTGCGGGGCCGCTGGGTGCCGGTGACGTACCTGCGCGACTCGCACACCTCGCTGGAGGGGTCAAGGGCATACCTGCGCTCCCGGAAGTCCAAGCGTGGCGTGCCTCTTCTCCTCGACCGAATGCACCTGTGCTGGCCGCCGCCTGCACCCCCGAAGCCCGCTCTCCCGTCCCACACGTGGTGATTCTGTTGGCGAAGGTCAAGGTTTGAGCGCCAGAGAGCGCGCCACTGGAATACGCCAAGGAAAAAGGGCGTCCTAGACGCCCTTGATCCGCATGGCGTCCTGTCTTTTCCTGTGGTCAGCACCTCAACGGTAAGAGGGTCTCAACCGTTCACCTGCAACTGCGCCAGCAGGACGTGCATGTCGGAGTTGACCCAGTCTTCGGCCAGTCGGCCGCCTTCCACCCGCAACAGGTCGGTTCCGGTTATCGCAATGGATGTGCCCGCGGGGGCCGCCGCGCCGGGGAACCTGCCCGTGTAGGTGCCCACGGCCTGCCAGCGCAGCGCCATCAGGTCACCTTGCTCGATGGGGGGCCCACCTCGATCTGGAAGGTGAGATCGGCCGCGACGGCACGGGTCTGCGCAATCCACTGGATCAGCCCCTGGGGGCCGGACAGGGCGCTGCCGTCCCCACCACCCAGCAGGGCGGCATGGACGCGGAAGTTGGGCGCGATCAGCTCCTCAGCCCGGCTGAAGTCGCCGTTCCAGAGCTTCAACCAGGACTGAACGAGCGGGGCGACGTGGGGGGTTGGGGAAGTCGTCATGGTGGTCTCCTGACAGCAACTGAGGTTGGATGGACGGTGGTGTTCGTGTCGTGCAGGGCGGCACGCCAGTCAGGCCAGGACCACCGGGGCCTGACGCCGCCAGCGGAGGTCGGCGAGTTGGGAGAGCAGGGCGGCGGCCACATCGGCCCGGCTGATCCGGGCCAGGGCGGGCCGGGGCAGGTAGCCTACCCGGAACTGCCCGGTGGCGGGACCCTCGGTCAACTGGGGGGCGCGCACCACCGTCCAGTCCAGGTCGCTGGTCTCCAGCATGCTGAGCTGCTCGTGCGCGTCACGCACCTGCCGGGGGATCATCAGGGAGGTTGCCAGGGCGGCCAGGCGGCCCCCAAGGGTGCGGGGGTCCTGGGACACTCGGACGCCAGCACCGCCCAGCACGATCAGGCGTGAAACCCCGGACGCCTGCATCGCCCCCACCAGCCCCCGGGTGCTGCGGGTGAACAGGTTGTCCGGACTGCCCTTCACCGCGCCGAGCACGCTGAGCACCGCGTCGGTGTTCGCCACCAGGGCGGCGAGTGCCGTGGGATCGGTGGCGTCGCCCTGTACCACCGCGACCCGGCCGGCGAGCGGGCCCAACTTCTGCGGATCGCGCACCAGCACCCGGACCGCGTGTCCCGCGGCGAGGGCCTGTTCGACGAGGTGACGGCCACTGCGCCCGCTGGCCCCCAGGACGGCCAGATGCAACGGGGCGCGGGGGGTGAGCAACGCGGTGGGGGGGTGAGGGGCGGGCCGGGTCATCGTGTGCATGGGCGTGCCTTTCGGTAGCGTGCGCGAGGCGACGGGAAGGCCTGTCCGCTTCCCTTACTCAATTAGCTTACTATGTAAGCTTACATGATTAGTAGAGCTGTGTATAGTAGGGGGCATGACCGAGAGCAAGACGCGCGCACGCTACCGTCGGGGTGAGGGCTCCCGATTGCGCCAGGACATCGTGCGGGCCGCGGCCGACCTGCTCGACCGGGGCGGTGAGGGCGCGGTCACCTTGAAAGAGGTTGCCCGCAGGGTGGGCATCGCGTCGCCGTCGATCTACGCTCACTTCCCGGACCGGGAGGCCATCGTGGCCGCCGTGGTGGCGGGGACCTTCGGCGAACTCAGGGCCGAACTGGAGACGGCTTTGGAACGGGCCGGGCCTGACCCGGTGGTCCGGCTGCGCGCTCTGTGCGGGGCGTACTTGACCTTCTCCCAGGATTGGCCCCAGCGCTACCGCATCCTGTTCGGCGGGTTGTGGCAGGCCCGCAGCACCGATCTGGCGCCCGGCGTCGAGGAGGCTTCGGGGATTGGGCAGGACGTGTTTGTCCTGCTCAGCGGGGTGCTGCGGGAATGTCAGCAGGCAGGGCGATCTACCGGCACTGATCCCTTTGCGGATGCCGTCGGGTTGTGGGCGGCCCTGCATGGCCTGGCCCAGCTCCGCCTGGCCGCCCCCTCGTTTCCCTGGCCTGACGGCGTGTTGGAGCGGATGGTGGACCGCCTGGCCGGCCTCACCCCGGCCGGGTGATCCTCTGCGCTGCCTGCTGCGGGCCTCCGGCGATCAGCGTCAGCCTGCCGACTGCGCGTCCCAAGAGTTGAAAGAGAAAAGGTCGGCCCGGCCGACTTTCCTCCTCGGCGTATTTCAACTTCCGCATCTTGTCGTAGCCCTGACCGGGAAGCAGCGCCGGGCTGCTGGCGACTACCAGCGGACGGGGCCGAAGCGATCGATGAAGCGGCCCGTGCCCGCCTCAGGGCGCTCGGTCGCCAGGGTGACGATCGCGTCCGTACCCTCCGCGACGGTCTGCGGCCCGCTGTGTCCGTTGAGATCGGTCGCGGTGTAGCCGGGGTCGGCGGCGTTGACCCGGATGCCGGGCAGCGCCCGGGCGTACTGGGTGGTGAGCATCGTGACCGCGGCCTTGGAGGCCGTGTAGAGCGGGGCGATCACCTTGGATTCGGCCCGCTCGGGGTCGTGGGTGAGGTCGAGCGAGCCCATCCCGCTGCCGACGTTGATCACCGACGGGTGCTCGGAGCGGCGAAGGAGCGGCAAGAACGCCTGCGTGACGCGCACGATTCCGACCACGTTGGTGTTGAAGACCTCGGTGGCTTCGGGCCCGGAAAGCTCCTCGGCTGGGCGGTAGGAACCGATGATCCCGGCGTTGTTGATCAGCACGTCGATGTGGCCCTCATGGGCCTGAACGTCCTCCGCGGCGCGGGCGACCGACTCGTCGCTGGTGACATCGATGAGCACAAACCGGGCACCGAGCCGATCGGCGGCGGCCTGGCCGCGCTCAGGGTCGCGGGCACCGATGAGGACGGTCTGGCCGAGTTCGGTCAGGCGGCGAGCGGTCTCGTACCCGAGGCCCTTGTTGGCCCCCGTGATGAAGGTGATGGTCATGCGGCCAGTCTCGGTCGCCGGCCCTCCGTCAACCAGAGACGGCGGGTCGGTAGGACCGGCAATCCTACCTTCGGCGATGGTGGCGTGGTGGCGGCCGAACTACACTGAGGTTGATGACCGCCACAGAAACCAGTCTGGCCGCGACGTTGCGGGTGTGGCGAGAGCGCTTGACCCCCGCCGAGGTCGGCCTGCCCGCCGGTCGGTCGCGCCGCGCGGTCGGCCTGCGCCGCGAGGAGCTGGCCGACCTGGCGGGCGTCTCGGTCGATTACCTCGTCCGGCTCGAACAGGGCCGGGCGACCACGCCGTCCGGCCAGGTCGTGGCCGCGTTGGCGCGCGTCCTGCACCTGACCCACGCCGAACGCGACCATCTCTACCGCCTGGCGGGGCTGCACCCCCCCGGGGACCGGGTGATCAGCGATCACATCTCGCCCGGCGTGCAGCGGCTCCTCTTGCGTCTGGGGGACCTCCCGGTCGCGGTGTTCGCCGCCGACTGGCAGATGGTGTGGTGGAGCCGCGGCTGGGCAGCGCTCGTGGGCGACCCGTCGGGCACCCCGCCGGAGGAACGCAGCCTGGTGCGGGCGCGCTTTCCCGTCCCGGGCCGCCGCGGCGGGGTCGAGGCCTGGCGGGTCCGCTCGGACCACCCGGAGGCGACTGACCGCGCGGTGGTCGCCGACCTGAGGCGGGCGAGCGCGCGGTATCCCGAAGATCGCCGCCTGGCCGAACTCCTGCGCCGCACGATCGACGGCAACGCCCACTTCGCCCAGCTCTGGCGTGCGGGCGCCGTCGGCGGGCACACCGAGGACCGCAAAACGATTGAGCACCCCCTCGTCGGTGAGGTCACCGTGGATTGCGACGTCCTCTCAGCGGGTGACGCCGATCTCAAGATCGTTGTCTTGACGGCGCCCGTCGGAAGTGAGGACGCCAGCAAAATCGAGCTGGCGTGCATGACGGCCCTCCCGTCCGTGCGGTAGGTCCCAAGGAGCATCGTGAGCTGTCCCTCGTCGCTGGCAGAGAACGGTCGGTCGCTTCCTGGTTCCAAGCGGAATGGTACCCCCTTCGCCAACGGAATCACGTGGTGGGGAGACTTGCCCGAAGGGTGGCTGACCAAGACGGCGCTCAAAGCTGAAGGTCTACGGCCAGGTGGCGAGCCGGTGGCAACGATCCGCTACGGCCGCCGCGGACGCCACCAGGAGACGGTGGTGCAAGGCGGCGCCCAGGCGGTGCCGAGGAAGGCGGCCACCCCTGACAAGCTCGCGGCGCTGGAGAAAGCTCAGGAGGTCCGCAAAAACAACGAGACCCGGCGCCTCGCCGCGCTGCTGGAGGAGGAACGCCGCGAGGAGGCGGAGAGGCAGGCCTGGCTGGAAGAGCAGGCCGAGGAGGGGCGGGCCGCCCTACGCGAGATCGTGGCCCGGGGCAACTGGCTGAGCCTGGACACCGAGATGACGCGGATCGACGAGGACGCGGAGGTGATCGAGGTCGCCCTGGTCTCCCCTATCGGCGAGGTGTTGTTCGAGAGCTTGGCGCGCCCGTTCGGGCCGGTGAGCGAGGAGGTGCGAGCGGTGCACGGCATGACCGACGAGGAGTTGAGTACGGCGCCGACCTGGCCCGAGGTGTACGCTCGGCTCGTGCCGCTCTTGCACGGCCGCGAGCTGGTGGCATGGAAGCCGCGTTCGACCGGCGCGTGCTTCGGCGGTTGAGCAGCTTACACGGGGCTCACCCTCCCGGAGCTGACCTGGCACTGCGCGATGGGTTGGAGGCTTCAAATCTGGGGCGGGTCTTCCGAGCACCACGGCGACTTCCGCTGGGAAAATCCCGACGTGGCGTGCCGGATGGAGGGCGCGTGCTTGGACGCTCGGCACCACCGCGCTGTTGGAGACGGTCGCCGCCTGAGTGCCCTGATGAACACTGTGGCGCAGACGACCCAGGACCCACCCGTGTGACCGCCCGGTTGCCGCAGGCCTGGGTCGAGGTCCTCGACGGGCGACGCACCGACGAGCTACCCCAGGGCCAAGCCTTCCCGCTCGACCTCTCTCCTATCGTGGCTGCCGCGGTCGCCCAGGTGAGCGACCCGCGAGGGTGGGAAGCCTTGACGGCGTTCCATGCCCACCATGAGCCCCTGGAAGTCACGGCGGGGCAGTGGCACATTCCCCGCGAGTGGGTGCGGCAACTCGGACTGAAGGCTCTCCAACAGTTGGTAAGCCAAGTTCATTCCCGGGGCTGGGCGGCTCGGCTGTACGAGCTGGCGCAGGTGCCGCGCGCCGTGGTGATCCCGTCAGAGGCCGAGGAGGCCTGGCCTGGGAAAGGTGCTCGCCGCGTGTTCCCCTGGTGGGTCGAGGAGAGTTCCCGAACCACAGGTGATCTCCCTAGTCCCGGCCCGTGCTCTCCTGCTCCAGCGCCTGCCGCACCTGGCGGGGCATCTTGTCCAGCCAGCGCTCCAGCACCTGGAGGTCTTTCGGGCTCAGTCGGGCGAGCAGGCGGCGGCTCAGGCGCTGACCCAAGGACAGGACGCGCCCCACCGGCGCCTCGAGTTGCGGGGCCGTCCGCAGGCGTGCCGCCGCCCGCAAGTCCGCCCGGCTGATCCCCCCCTGGGCGAGCGTCATCAGAACGGCGTGGTGCTCCGCTGGTGCCGCCGCCACCACGCCCGCGTGGGTGAACGGCACCCTCCCCTCCCGTAGGGCCGCCAGGATCAGGGGCGGCCAGCCCAGGAGGCGCAACTTGTTTTTTGCGAATGACTCCCAGGTCTCCCCCAGCCCGGTGAAAAGCCGGGTCAGCGCCTCATGGTCCGGGCCTGGCTGCTCACTCGCGGGTGGCGATGATCTGGAGGGTTAGGGCAGACCGGGCTCAAGGGTCGGCTGGGTGTGGGCGTGCAGGGGAGGGCAGAGGGCAAGACGGTCATACTCCACCTGGGGCCTTGAGTCACCTGCTGAGTCTGCCAGAGCGTTGTGTTTTGGAAGACTAAAATCGCTGGATCGTGGAGGGACCCCTTCAGGGCGACGCGGCCGATGCTGGGGACAAAGCAGGAACGACCGCCAGGGTGCATCTCGACACGCACACGCCCCGCCCCTGCTCATCCACAATCTCGATCTGCCAGACCTGGGTCGTGCGCCCCTGATGAACGGGCGTGGCGGTCGCCGTCACGAAACCGCTGCGCACGGCCCGCAGATGATTGGCGTTGATCTCCAGCCCCACAGCCGTCATGCCGCGCGCCGCGACACTGAAGTGCGCGCCCAGACTGGCGACCGTTTCGGCGAGGACCACGCTCGCGCCGCCGTGCAGCACCCCGAACGGCTGGTGCACCCGGCGCTCGACCGGCATCCGGGCCACCACCCGCTCACCGCTCGCCTCCAGAACCTCAATCCCCAGATGGTCCGGCAGGGCGCCGCGGGCCTGTTCGTTGAGCTGGGCAAGGAGTGTGGTCATGTCTCTCTCCTCTGCGGACGCAGGATCAGGCAGGTGGTCGTGGCGTGGGCGAACAGCCTGTCCCGGGCATCCAGCAGCCTGGCCTGTGCGGTGGCGACCTGGCGCGACACGCTCAGCACCTCGCCGACGGCGCGAACTTCCCCCATGCCGACGAGCAGGGGTCGCAGGTAATTCACCTTGAGTTCGAGGGTGGTGTAGCCCACGCCAGCGGGGAGCCGCGTGTGAATCGCGCAGCCGAGCGCGGAGTCGAGCAGCGTCGCATACACCCCGCCGTGGACGCTGCCGATGGGGTTGTAGTGGAATTCTCGCGGGACCATGCGGAAGGTCACCCGGCCGTCCTCGATGTCTTCCTCGCGTGCCAGGGAGAAGTCGAGACTCGCCGCGATAGGTGGGCCCGGGAAGTCCCCCCGCACCATCGCGCGCAGGTAGTCCAGTCCGCTGAGGTGCCGCGCCGCTTCGGCGCCGACCAGCGGGTCTTCCCAGGTGTAGGTGCGAACGCGGGCCCCCTGGTGGAGTTCGTCCCGCGTCGGAGTGGGCGGTGGGGCAGGGTCCGGCGAGATGCGGTCGGTCATTAGACCTCCTGCGAAAGTCAGGCTGAGCGGGCGACGGTGAGGTTGCAGAGGGCGGCGATGAGGTGTAGACGAAGAGCAAAGCGGCGTCTGCGGTGTCGGTAGACCTCCTTGAGGACACGAA